>JAHFAB010000004.1:2793-16348 GCA_023250795.1 Bacteriovoracaceae bacterium | reverse complement strand
CAGTTCTCGTTAATAATGCCGGAATCACCTTAGATTCCCTCCTTTTACGTCTCAAAGATGAAGATCTGGATCAAGTTCTCTCGATCGATCTCAAAGGTGCCATCTACTGTACTCGAGCGGCGGCTAAACTCATGATCCGAGCGAGGCAGGGATCGGTCATTCAGATTTCCTCTGTCATTGGTGAAACGGGTAACAGCGGCCAGAGTGCTTATGCGGCCGCAAAGTCGGGTCTCATTGGATTCAGTAAAAGTGTGGCACGTGAGCTGGCCTCACGGCACATCCGCGTCAATGTCATTACCCCTGGATATATTGCAACGGAAATGACAGAAGTCTTGACGGATACACAAAAAGAGGCGATCCTGCGCACCATCCCACTCGGGTTCTTTGGTGTGCCCGAGGACGTCGCCTCGTTGGTGGCGTATTTGGCTTCGCCCGCAAGTCGGTTTGTGACTGGGCAGGTGATCGGAGTCAACGGCGGGATGTATATGTAAAACATGAGGAGAGAAAGCATGTCTGTTTCTGTAGAAGATAGAGTTCGAAATATTATTTGCGATCAATTAGCGGTTGAGGCCGACAAAGTAGTGGTAGGCGCATCGTTTATTGATGACTTGGGAGCTGATAGCTTGGACATTGTCGAGCTCGTCATGACCATGGAAGAAGAATTTGATCTCGATATCCCCGACGATGATGCGGAAAAAATGAAAACCGTAGGGGATGTGGTCAAATACATTGCATCCAAAGCCACACATTAAAAATGCGACGCGTAGTCGTCACAGGCATGGGCGCTCTGACGCCCTTAGGATCAAACGTATCAGACACCTGGAAATCAGCTCTAGAGGGTCGTTCCGGAGTGTCTCAGATTACCCTTTTTGATTCGAAAGATTCTCCCGTAACTATTGCGGGTGAAGTCAAAGGCTTTGATCCCTGCTTAGTCACCAACTCCAAGGAAGCAAGAAAAGTGGGGAGGTTCTGTAACCTCGCACTCGCAGCCGGGCAAGAGGCGTTCAAACACTCTGGCCTAGATCAGTGTCGCGCGCAGATATCTCCTTCACGGATGGGAGTCAATATTGGAGTGGGAATGGGTGGTCTTCCCGAAATCCAAGTGGTTCATAAAGAATTTCTGGAAAAAGGATATCGGAGGGTAACTCCGTTTTTTATTCCACAGGCCATCCCGAATTTAGCGTCTGGACAACTCAGTATTTTATTAGGTCTCCAAGGCCCCAATCTCTGCAATGTCACGGCATGCGCTTCGAGTAGCCATAGCATTGGGGAATCTTTTCGATTGATCAAACGAGGAGAAGCGGATGTCATGATTGCCGGTGGCGCCGAAGCCGTGATCTGTGAATTAGCGATTGCAGGATTTGCATCGATGCGTGCGCTTTCGACTCGCAATGAAACACCTGAAAAAGCTTCTCGCCCCTTTGATCGAGATCGAGATGGATTTGTGATGGGAGAAGGCGCAGCGATCTTAGTCTTAGAGGAATATGAAATGGCCCGGAAAAGAGGGGCTGAGATTTTTGGTGAAATTTTGGGCTATGGATTGAGCGGAGACGCCTATCACATCACCGCTCCTGCTCCAGAGGGAGCTGGTGGAAGACGTGCGATGGAGCTCGCACTGCGAGACGCCGAGCTTAGGCCTGAGCAGATTGGGTACATCAATGCGCATGGAACCTCAACTCCGAGTGGAGACATCGAAGAAGTCAGGGCCATCACGCAAGTATTTCCTCAGGGCCGAAACCACCTCCACATCAGTTCTACTAAATCCATGACCGGGCACTTGCTTGGAGCAGCCGGAGCCCTCGAAGCACTTTTTTCTTTGTTAGCAATACGAGATGGGAAAATCCCCCCGACGATTAACTTAGAAAACCCAGACCCCGCCTGTGTAGAGACGGGGATTTCTTTCACACCCAATCACAGTGTTGAGAAAAAAATCCAGTATGCACTTTCTAATAGCTTCGGCTTTGGTGGGACCAATGCGAGCTTGGTGCTGGGGAGAGTAAGATAGCTCGCGGCACTTCGCCTGGCGAAGTAAAATAAAGCATTTTAATTTATAATCCAACTAACCACAAATGGATAAAACTAAAGAGCTGAGCATCATTTGCATATTTTAGGTGCATATTTTAGGTGCATATTTTAGGAATAACCTATATTATGATTTTAGGAGATTTGTATGCCCCCCTATGTAGCAAAATGGCTTGTCGTCCCGCCAAATGGACAAATCAGCATTGGCAAAGAATGGGCAGGCCGTCATGTTCAAGTGGAGCAGGTCAATGAAGGAGAGATCGTTATTTCGTCTGGACGGTTCATTCCTGAAAACCTGAAAACTTTTTTTACAAGTGAATCTGAGACTGTATTGAAAGAATTTGGTACTTGGGCTGGCCGTAATCCACCAAAGCAAACTGATAGAAAAGCCCTCCGTCAACAATTGAAAATGAAACACCGTGAGAAGAACAAAAAAGATTAGCGGGCCAAAGGCCGTCCAAAAACCCCATGTCTCAACACACCATGAATTTGTAAAATGCGATCTTGAGTTTTCCCCATTCGTCCGTCAACTCGAAAATCTGGATCTCACTCAATTCGACGCTGTAGACTCCTGCATTGATAAAATTGAAAAAATGACATGGGCACATATCCTCGCAACTTCATCTAAATCACAAAAACGCGGACTCAACTGGGAAGTTCTGGATCAGAAAACGGCTTCTGGCTGCATTGTCGCTTCCATTCGTATAACTGAAAAATTTCGAGCTCGAGTAACACGAGATGGGGTGTACATGCGCTTCATTTCACTCCACCCAGACCACGACAGCGCTTACAAAGAGAGCGGAGGAGAGGACATTTGATTTTGCCAACAGTGGCTTGCTTTTAGTGATTTTATCAGTAATCATCAGAGAAGAACAAGGAATACGAGGGGGAATCTATGAGGGTTATAAAATCATTTTCGGTCATTGTTGCCTTTGGGTTTACAATAGGTGTCTTTGTAATTAATTTGAGTCCTCAAGCAAAAGCGGCAGACTCTATAGATGGCCTACTATCCAAAAGCATACAGCTCAATGAGACTCTCACTTTACAAAAAATAGCTCTCGTCAAGGCACAGAGAACAATGAACTCGGATCAATATGAAAGTTTTAAAAATACCCAAAATGGAGATATTTTAAAAACTGAAAATAAACTCCAAGCATCTTTGGAAAAAATCGAAAAGATAGCAGACAAACAAGACAAAGAACTGAGTCAATTGACAAGAGCTTCCGAAAGCCCCCCTCTTACTCGAAATCGAGGAGGAGAAGACAGTCAATACCCCACTGATAAAATAAAATCTGACTTAGCATCGAAACAAAAACAGATGACTGAACAAAATGGAAGAATCACAGAAGTGATTCAGCGCCTGGCTCAAGGGGAAGGTGCTCCCACACAAACAGGAATAGATCCAGCCCTCAGCTCAAACAATCCCGGCAATCTGGATGTGTACCAATTGGGACGTAAAATATTATCAGCTCGTCTGCAAAAAAGAACTCATCCTGATCGAAAAAATGAAACTGTTTTAGATCCACTCAATAAACAACAAACGGGGCTCACTGAGAACTTTAATACAGCACTTAATGACCTAAAGTTTCAATCCAATGGATCTGCTCAAGGAAGTCCTGCCACAGACTCAGGAGGTGCTACAGCAATAGCAGTTTCAGGAGGAGTCCCACCGGGGCAAGGCCCATCTGGACAAGTCCCCGCACCCCCAGCACCCGCACCTGTCTCAAAAAAACAAACTGAGCAATTGCAATCAGATATGGCTGAAGAAGAGAAAAAACAGACAAAAGAAGTTGATGAAGATTTTGCCCAAATAGAAGAAAAACGAACCCAACTGGGAAAAGCAGACATAGAAGAAGAAGCGGCCACAAAATCATACACAGAACAATATGAAAATCTAAAAAAAGAAACCGATGGGCTAGAAACAAAAATGCAAGCAGCACAGAAAAAGTTTAATAAAACCCCTGGCAGACAAACCCAAGCTTCTTCTGATGCTCGGCGCGAACTTGAAGATGCTACAAAAAACTACAATCAAAAAAAGGCTGAAAATGACCCAAAACTAAAATCATTACAAGACGCAATAACAAAAACAAAAGAAAAATCGGGAAAGACTGCAAGCGAATCTGAGAAACTTTTTAAAGATATGCAAAGTAAGCATAAAAAATTAGCCGGTCAGAATTTAGAAGATGCTAATCTCACTGAACTCAAAAAAACACTCCAAGATTCCATCAAGTTTGATGTGGCTGAAAGCTCCCTTGAGCACTTGATTGCCCAGGAAAACGACAATATTTTAAAATTAGATTTGTTAGGAACTAAAATTAATATTTTAAAAGAGAAATACCATTACACCGATGACCAACTCAGCGCTCTCCAACAACTCACGGAGAAAAATCTCAATCAAACCCCTATCGGGCATTATATTTTAGACCAAATCAAAAAAGGTGTGATCGCTTCGTGTTCTGATCCGGCAATACAAGATGCGTGCACAACAGGCCCTGTCTCAAAGATTAATAGGCTTTTGGACGATGTTTTCAAAAACCCCATCTCCGAAGCTTTCAAGGCTCCACAACCGACTAAGCCCGCTTCTCCTCCCGCTGCCCCTACTTCGCCTGGCGAAGAAAAAAGAGATGCTGGAGCAGCTCCAGCTGAGCCTCCACCTCAAGACACCACCCACGAAACAAAATGAAAGGAAGGTGAAGCAAGACATCGCTGCCCCCACTTCGCCAGACGAAGTGGTTTCGACAAAAAAGTTGTATTTTTTGATTTTTTCATAGAACATAATCCTAAATGTCCAAATTATTCAGCTGTTTGTCTGCCACACTCATAATCACTGCTTTATTTTTTTCACAAGTTTCACCCTGTGGTGAAAAAGGACAACTTGATAAATTCAAAAGGGCCATTTTAAAAATCATAGTTCGGCACAAGGGAATACCAGTCGATTCAGGAACTGGTATTTTTATCTCTAACGACGGGAAATTAATAGCTCCGTTCAAACTAATGCAAAGAGTGATCGGTGATGAAGATTTTACTGCAGAATTCATCTCTAACCAAAATGGAGTTTTAAACAAATTTGATGTTTTTCAGTGTGATAATCAGCAGAAAAACGAAATTTGTCTTCTAAAGTTAAAGGTCAAACCTTCCTCTTGGTTTAATCTAAACCCTATAGCCGCAAATAAACAAAACGACGTACTCTCGATTATGGGACACACTTCAAAAGAAGACTTTGTAACCGCTCAGTCTTCTCTGATTCAACCCCATTTTAATACGAACGGATATACTCGATTCACCTTGAGCAATTCCTCCCTCGACTTTCAAGAAGGTGCAGCGATCCTCAATAAAAAAAATCAACTCATCGGAATGAAGGTGCACTTTAGAAATGGGTTTAACTATACCCACAATGAAGCTGTTTCATTAGAATTTGTGAGTCAGTTTATTGTAAAAGAAAATTTGGCTTATGATCCCATTGATTTCTATCGTAACCATTATAAAATCTCGCGTCAGGAGAAAATAGCTGAGCTTACTAAAACTTACATTGATCCAGCCTACATTAAAATATACGGACGCATTGACCTATCCTCTCAATTTGCTCTTTTTCAGGAAATTCATTTTGGGCTCTCCCAAACTTATCGGGGCTACATTCCAAACTCTTTCTTCAATTGTACGCAAGAACCCGACGCCTTGCTCTGTGAAGACAGAGAAGGTATCGCGCTATTCAGTATTCAAGAAAAAAAAGTAAACAGAGGATTTTTAACAAAATTAGAAGGAAAAAACCTAGAGGAATCAAAATCTCTGAGATATGTAGAACTCCTAAAAACCAGAAACGAGTGGAAAACGTTTGAAGCTCAGTTAACCCCAGAACAAAAAAACTTTCTTTTCTCTGCTCCCAGACCCGTTCAATGTGGTGGGCTCAAAACAGCTTTAGTGCGGCTTGGATTGCCTGCACAAAACTCATGCAATCAGGCTATTTATCAAGATGGATCACTCAACATAAATACTTATATTTTGTTTGCACAAGAAGAAGATCATTTGTTTAAATTTTCAATCACTGTCTGGGATCCTTTGGCACTAAAATACTACTTCCAAATCCCCCCTGTTTTCTTTCTGTCTCTCAAGAAAACGGGAGTCAGATAAACGACGACTTGCCCATGCGGGTGCATGGTAAGTCCGACTCTTGGACTACTCCGTATCTTTTTTTAGAATTTCTAGATATTTCCCATACCCAAACATTCGCTTACGACGAAATCCAGTGGTCTCTTCGAGTATGCCCAATTTTACCAAAATCTCCACGGCCTTTGCCGCAGTGGGTTTAGTCGTTTTGAGTAGTTTCACCACCCTGCTAATGGTCAACACAGGGTGACTGGGTAACTCTTCAAAGAGACGGATCGCAGGCACAACGGTTTTTGGAAAAGAAAGGAGTCTCTTCCGATCTTGCTCAAATAATCGAAACAACTCCTGAGACGTTCGAAGTCCCTCCTCGCTTGAGTTACAAACCCCTTCGAGAAAAAACTGAATCCAACTCTCCCAATCCCCGTTCGAACGAATATGATCTAGATTTCTATAGTACTCTTTTTGGTTCCGTTTAAAATACAAACTCAAATAGAGCATCCGTGCATCGAGTAAACCCCAAGCTTCAAGCAAAAGGGCAATCAACAATCTTCCCAATCTTCCATTACCGTCTAAAAACGGATGAATTGTCTCAAATTGTGCATGGATCAAAGCAATCCGGATCAATGCATTCTCTTTGTCATTTTTATGAAAATAACTCTCTAATGCTTGTAAACTCTGGGTCATTTCTAATGGAGGAGGAGGTACGAAGTGCGCATTACCAGGGCGTGTTCCACCGATCCAATTTTGGGAACGCCTAAACTCACCTGGGTTCTTCGAAGAGCCCCGAACACCCCGCATGAGGCGAAGATGCATTTCCTTGATCAGCCTTAACGAAAGTGGAAGTCCCTTTGCATGATGTAGCTGTTTTCTCCCAAATTGTAGGGCATCTAGATAGTTACAAACCTCTTGTAGATCTGGGCTCTCTTGATCAGAATCAGCTTCGTAGTTTAACAAATCAGTCAGAGTCGCTTGAATTCCTTCGATCTGGGAGGACATCACTGCCTCTTTACGAACAAATGCATAGTTAAAAAGATCGGGGCTTGGCACAAGATGAGAGGCCACTTGGAGTGCTGAAAAACTAGAAGATGCTTGCACAATGAGTCTGTTTATTTCTGTTGTAAATTTTATTGGAGGATCAGGAGGAAGTGGGATTGGAACAAACGCTTTGACGGTTTCTCCTAGAGTGTCTACGTTTACATAATGTCCAGTGACTCTTTGCATCTTACCTCCAAGTAAAGCATACTTTACTTAGAAAGTCTCCAAGTAAAGTATGCTTTACTTGGTATTTATGAAGTAAACCCTGCTTTACTTAGGTCCAACACATAAAATTCGCCCTTGCCTTCAGCCCCTCCGCTGCCGTAAGCTCGTCACGTGAAAAATGCAAAGCAGGTCTTCATTGCCTCGGATCATGCAGGCTTTGAGCTCAAAGCAGCCTTGCAAAAGCTCCATCCAGACGCCAGCTCAGCCGAGTGGAAGTGGGAGGACCTCGGTCCATCTACGCCGGACCGAGTCGACTATCCAGATTACGCGGCGCTTCTTGCCTCTAAAATCTCTGAACTCAGCGAAAAAGGAGAAAAAGCCCTAGGTGTCCTCATCTGTGGTTCAGGCATTGGGATGAGTATTGCCGCCAATAAGTTCCCTCACATCCGCGCGGCCGCGGTAGAAAGTGTGGAGGCTGCAAAGCTTTCAAAAGAACATAACAACGCAAACGTTCTCTGTATTGGAGCTCGGCTTTTGAAAAAAGAGAAGGCCGTAGAAATGGTTCAATCTTGGCTAGAAACTCCTTTTACGGAAGAACCGAGGCATCAAAATAGAATTCAAAAAATTTCTGAATTAGAAAAAACCCAGTGCGCGAATCAGAAAGCAAAAACATGAAAAAACAAAACCTACAAACCGCCGACCCTGAGTTATACGCCGCCATCGAAAAAGAACATGGGCGCGAAGAACATGGACTGGAGCTTATCGCTTCTGAAAATTACGTGAGCCATGCAGTCTTAGAGGCCCAGGGCTCTATTCTCACCAATAAATATGCAGAAGGTTACCCACTGAAACGCTATTACGGCGGATGCGAATACGTAGATATCGCAGAAACTCTTGCCATCGAAAGAGTCTGTCAGCTCTTTCAAGCCCAGGCAGCCAACGTACAGCCCCACTCTGGCTCACAGGCCAATATGGCAGCTTACTTGGCCCTGATGTCTCCCGGAGACACTCTGCTCGGGATGAGTCTCTCACACGGCGGGCACCTCACGCATGGAAGTCCGGCCAATTTTAGTGGAAAGCTGTTCAAAGTTCTCAGTTACGGACTAGATCCCCAAACCCACCGCCTCGATTACAATACCATTCGAGAGCTTGCTCTTCGTGAGAAGCCGAAAGTCCTCGTGGCAGGAGCAAGCGCGTATCCTAGAATCATAGATTTCGAAATCATCGGCCAGATCGCCAGAGAGGCAGGCGCTCATTTTGTGGTGGACATGGCTCATATCGCAGGGCTCGTGGCAGCGGGACTCCATCCCTCCCCTATCCCACACGCGACTTATACAACTTCCACAACACATAAAACGCTCCGAGGACCTCGGGGAGGCTTGATCTTATGCAGCGCTGACAAAATCAAAGCCGTAAACTCGTGGATCTTTCCCGGCATCCAAGGCGGCCCACTCATGCATGTGATTGCAGCCAAGGCCGTGGCATTTGGGGAGGCACTCAGACCAGAGTTCAAAGAATATCAAAAACAAATCCTCAAAAATGCGAAATTTCTCGGAGAAGCGCTCATGGGTTTGGGCTTTAAACTCGTCACCGATGGGACAGATAACCATTTGATGTTAGTCTATTTAACCCAAACAGGGGATGGAAGTATTTCTGGAAAAGATGCTGAAACTTGGCTGGACCAAGCCGGTATCACGGTCAACAAAAACACGATCCCCGATGAGAAAAGAAGTCCCTTCGTCACCAGTGGCATCCGGATTGGGGTTCCCGCCATCACAACTCGTGGAATGAAAGAAAACGAAATGAAGCTCATTGCGGGATGGATTTCTCAAGCATTAGAGTGTAAAGGAAACACTGAAAAACTCTTGAATATTCGAAGCCAAGTCAAAGAACTGTGTCAGGGGTTTCCGCTTTACAATTAATGAGCCAAACTTATGAAATGCCCCTACTGTGCCACTCTCGATACGAAAGTCATTGACTCCCGGTTGAATCAGACCGGAGACATCACACGCCGAAGAAGAGAGTGCCCTCACTGTGATGCCAGGTTCACTACCTATGAACGCGTCGAAGAAGTCATGCCCATGATCATCAAAAAGGATGGCCGAAGAGAAACATTTTTTCGAGATAAAATTTTGAATGGGATCAAAAAAGCCTGCCAAAAAAGAAACGTCCCCACCCTAAAAATAGAAGAAATTATTTCAAGAATCGAACGGCAAATCCAATCCTATGGACTCAAAGAAATGCCATCCAAAACGATTGGACAACTCGTCATGAAAGAACTCCACCAAGTCGACAAAGTCGCGTATGTGCGATTTTCATCGGTTTACCGAGAGTTTAGAGATGTAGACGAATTTGTAGCCGAATTGAAAGAACCGATTTCGAATCAGGATGACTCTACGCTCCCATTATTTCACGAAGAAATTTCTGAGGGGAGATCACCATGAAATCACGTCATTACGCCCGTGAAGTGGCCTTACAAATCCTCTACCGCGTTGATGTTTCAAAAGATGTAGATTCTAACGGTGACCTAGAAGAACACTTTAGGCATTTCAATGTTCATCACTCACTCCAAAAATTTGTAACAGAACAGGTTCGAGGAACTCTGACTCATCAAACCCAGATCGATGTCCTCTTAGAAAAACATGCTTCGAACTGGAAGGTTTCACGCATGGGGTCAATTGACCGTTGCCTTCTCAGAATGTCAGTCTACGAAATGAACTCTGCGCAAAAAACCGATACAGCGGTGATCATTGATGAAGCCATTGAGCTTGCAAAGCAGTTTGGAACGGCAGAATCCCCTGCTTTTATTAACGGTATACTAGACGCCGTCAAAAATGAAAAAATACAAATTTCAGAAAATACCGTAAACTAAGAGAGATCTATGAATCTTTTAGACTTACCCGCAGACCAAGCCCTGTTTTCAGAGAAGCTTCCAGAAAAACTAGAAGGCGTCATTGCCACTTATTATGAAAACGAGAGACCGTTGCAAGGCTTGGCTGGGTTACTCGACTGGCGATTTCAGGGGCTCATTTCGTCTTATGTGAGAAATGGATTTATGACGGGGAAACTGGGTGAGTTCACCTATGTTCCCGCCCAAAAAAACAATCGGCTTTACCATCTGTTTTTTATCGGTTGCGGGAGTGGGGAAAAATCGATCAAAAAACAACCACCGTACGAAGTGTTTCAGCCACTGAAAAAAAATCTCGCTCAGCTCAAACTGACAAAGGTAGGCATTTCCAAATCAGACTTTGGGAATGCACCTATCACCAAAAACTTAAGTGGGGTTCCTCTATGGATAGTCCAATGAAAGAGAAAAAATTAGATTATAAAGAGCTCGAATTTATCACACTGAAAAGTTTTCCTAAAATCACACCTGAAATTACAAAGGAGAAAACTCCTGAATCTAACACTCAGTCCACCTCCATGACCCCCTCCCCCTATAACGACCCAAAGCTTCTTGCAGCCCTCCTCTCTCTACAAGAAAAAGAAAAACCCCCTCAGACTGTTCCGAAAAAACCTGAGAATAACTCCGGATTCAAATTGCAAAACTCTCCAGAAGTAAATCCCCAAACTCACTCCCAATCAAATTCAACTCTAACGAAAAGACCCCCTGGGATCACCCATCCCATCTATAAAGGGAAAATAATACATGAAAAGCTCTGATTCTCCCCCGAGTTCTGTAACATCTCTCTCACTCCAAGACATTCTCTCCGAAGCCTTAAGTCTGTGGAAGAAGTGTGATCATCTTGCTGAGACCACATTACTGCGATTAGCGATTCTCAGAGACCTACTTTTTCGAGTTCATGCTGAAAAATCCAAGGTACTCTCTTCTGAAAATGACCAACCCATGCGAGAACTCCAAGTTTTAGAGGAACGAATCCAGGAATTGAGACAAGCTCAAAATCTCAACCAACCTCTCTCTCAACTCCTCTCTGAAAAACAAAGTTCAGGTTCAAAGAAAATGAGAGAACTTCCAAAAGATTTAGATTTTGAAAAAGCTAAAATCGACGCGAAAAAATTCCAACGCTTTGATCGACTCTGGGAAAAAGCCCTTTTATCAGAGGGACTAGAAATCGGCTGGGATTTTTGGATTCTCCAAGCTTCTGTGCAGATGCAATATGCAGAAAAATGGCACACAGATTTTGCTAAACTTCTTTTTCCGAAGGGAATTCTTCTGTTTACTGAAACAAACCCAAACATTCCATTTTATGCGTCTGAAGATCCTCACACACTCTGGCATGGACGATGGATGGTGCTTCTAAAACCTGATTTTTCACCTTCTCACCTCGAGCTTCAGAATCTCCAAGGCCTCGACTACCTTCACAACCCTCCCCAATGGGATAAAACCTCTCTGTGAAACTCGTTGATTTTCTCATTCTCGTACTCGTCACCCATGCTGACACTTTGCAAAGACTATCCGCACTTCTCGAAGAGGAAAACTTGCTGGAACTCATGGAGCAAGCAGGAGAAAACCCGAAATATGCGGTGCAAACATTTGAACTAAACCCAGTCTGGTTCTCCTCGCCCATTTTATCCGTCGTAGGAGATTCTTCTTCACCTTACACCCGACTCAAAGGGTCAATACAAGAGCTCAGGCTCTCACCGGTATTAGAATTTCATCTTTGGGCCTACCCTTTTTATCGTATGTTTATAGAAAGTGCCTTGGATTTAGATTCAACCATCAAAGGAGGAGACGCTGGAACTGCTCTTGTAGAAGCAGCCACCTCCCAGGCCGAGCTCTGGATCCGCACTCTGCCCATCAAGCCAGAGATGGGTCTCGTTGCTGAGCGCGTGTCACACATACCCTGGTTAAAATTTAGAACTGAAATTTTGAAACGCGTCGGGAAAAGACCCATGGGCCCGGTGTACTAAAGCTCCATCCAATTTTCGCCCACAGAAGTGTTCACTCTCATCGGCACAGAGAGTTTCACAACTCCATCCATCGCACCTTCCATCACTTTTATAAGAAGCGCACGCGCCGTCTCCACTTCATCTTTTGGGCAATCTAAAACGAGTTCGTCGTGGACTTGGATAATGAGTTTCGAACGAAGGCGTTGAGTGATGAGTGCGTGATCGAGGTCAATCATTGCCAGCTTCATCAGATCCGCGGCCGTGCCCTGGATCGGAGTGTTCATGGCCATGCGCTCGGCATTTGTCCTCACCATGGCGTTTTTTGCATGAAGTTCTGGAAGATTTCGCTTTCTTCCTAATAAAGTGCTGGTCCATCCTCTCTCGCGCGCATCAGTAATGAGTCGATCCAAAAACTGCTTCACTCCTGAGTACCGAGTAAAATAGCGATCAATCGTCTCTTGTGCCTCTCGTCTTGTAATCCCCAGTTCCTGCGCGAGACCAAAAGCCGTTTTTCCATACATGAGACCGAAATTAATCGCCTTTGCGGTTTCTCTTTGCGAGTCAGTCACTTTTTCTGGAGAAACTCCATAGATGTCACTTGCGGTTCTCTGATGAACGTCTTCGTTGGCGAGAAATGATTTCACGAGCTCTACATCTCCACTCATATGGGCCAATATGCGAAGCTCTATTTGGCTGTAATCTGCAGAAAGTAAAATATTTCCAGCAGACGCAACAAACCCCCTGCGGATTTTTCTCCCACGTTCCGTTCTCACTGGGATATTTTGCAAATTCGGATCCGAGCTTGAAAGCCTACCTGTAGCTGTCACGGTTTGATGAAAACTAGCGTGGATTTTCCCTGTCTTTGGGTCTTTTAGCAAAGGGAGAGGATCGACGTAAGTGCCTTTGAGTTTTGCAATTTCCCGGTACTCTAAGAGTAAACGGGGAACTTCGTGCAGTGGAGAAAGCGCTTCTAAGACGGACGCATCTGTAGAAAAACCAGTTTTAGTTTTACCTTGAGTCGGAAGTTTGAGCTGTTCAAAGAGCAAAACGGCGAGTTGTTTTGGAGAGTTTAGATTGACCGGGCCCTGAGTGAAGACCCTGACTCGTTGTTCGATTTTAAGAAGTTCTTGATCAAACTCGCGCGAGAGTTTCTTCATCCAAGCTTCGTCAATACAGACTCCCTGACATTCCATTCGAGTCAACACTGGCACGAGAGGGAGTTCAACACTCGAAAACACTTCCATCAACCCCTCTTGTGTAATCCTGGGTTTTAATTCTTCCCAAAGTTTTACAGCAATCCAAGCGTCTTCGGCCGAATAACGAGTAGCCAACTCTATCGGAACTGCATCAAAACCGATCTGATTCTTCCCTTTCCCAC
>JAHFAB010000004.1:1345-2783 GCA_023250795.1 Bacteriovoracaceae bacterium | reverse complement strand
CTTGTTCAAAAGTCAGAACAGTGTAACCGAGGTATTTTGCAGCCAAAACCTCTAAATTATGCCTTCCTTCTGCATCCAAAACATAGGCCGCCACCATGGTGTCAGCCCCAATTCCGTCTGGATTTACACCTTGTTCTAATAAGACGCTCCAGTCGTATTTCAAGTTTTGTCCAATTTTTTTATAACGTGGATCCTCTAAATAAGGCTTGAGCGCTGTGAGCACTCTTTTCAAAGGAAGTTGGGGGTGAGAAGTTCCGTGATGGCCTATCGGTATATAACAGCTAAAACGAGGATCATAACAGATCGAAACTCCCACGATCTCAGCCTCACGTGGGTTGAGAGACGTCGTCTCTAAATCAAATCCGAACTCTTTCGCACGTTCGATTCCTTCGAGTAATTTCTGAAATTCTTTCTCTGTCGAAACAGTTCTAAATTTTTCGTCTGATAAGACTGATTTTTCGTAACCAACTTGAGTGGGGCTGGCTTGGGCTGGGCTGGGCTGCGCAGTATTAGCCTGGGCCACCGTGGTCTGAGACGAGCTCCATTTTGCCACCAGAGAATGAAAGTCTTGCATCTTTAGAAACTCAATACACTCTGGTGTTACGTGAAACTGGTATTTCAAAAAATCTAAATCTAAAACGACGGGGAGATCCTCGCGCAGTCCTACTAATTCATAAGACAGCTCCGCATCTTTCAAGTGCTGTTTTAAGACTTCTCCCTTTTTCCCTGCGATTTCACCCCGACCTGCAGCATCTAAAACAGCTCGCACATTGCCATACTGCTTGAGCAAATCTACTGCTGATTTCGGCCCAATGCTCGGCACGCCTGGGATATTATCTGAACTATCTCCCACCAAACTCAAATAATCCCGTACCTGGAGAGGAGTGACTCCCAATTTTTCTTCGACCTCTTTGGGCCCAAAAATCTTTTCTTTGAGAGTATCCCAAATTTCCACGCGCTCGTTTACGAGCTGCATTAGATCTTTATCACCTGTGACAATCACTACTTTTTTTTCTGGCGAGAGTGCACACCATTTGATTGTTAGAGTCGCAATCAGATCGTCCGCCTCCACCCCACTTTGTCGGTAAGAATGCATCCCAAAACACCGGATCAACTCCTCGATTTTATCAAACTGAGGGATCAGATCATCTGGTGGCACACTCCGATTGGCCTTATATTCTTTATAAATTTCCTTTCGAAAAGAGGGCTCCTTCGAATCATAGACAACAGCCAGTGAGTGAGGCTGAGCCTCTGCAACCACCCGATTGAGCATAGTGGCCACCCCATAGATCGCATTCGTAGGTTCCCCTTTTTTATTTTTCAGAGAGCGGCTCATGGCAAAATAAGCCCTGAAAATAAACGAGCTAATATCGATCAGATAGAGAGTGTTTTCCGGGTCTTTCTCAAACGCCATGAAGATGGTTTTAGTTTGAAATGG
>JAHFAB010000004.1:0-1335 GCA_023250795.1 Bacteriovoracaceae bacterium | reverse complement strand
AAGAGATGCGCTGTCATTTTGCTTTGGTTTTGCTTTATATCTTTTTGTGGACATCACATATAACAGCTGGGAGCAACGAAAACCCGCTCCCGGATCTGTCTGCCATTCAATCCCAAGACATAGAGGAAAAAAAACAGACTCTTACCGAGTTTTTCAAAGGTGTAAAGAGCAATCCATGGAAATTATTTGAGGATCCAGCTTATATAAAAACTCTAAAAACTCTCACCTCAGTTGCTCTCGAGGACCCTGCACAGATCGTCCGGGAAAGAGCTTATAATACCCTTGAGAAAATCAGGTTCAGCCTTGGTATCTACACTCAAAATGCGGAAGAAAAGAAGTTTTTAAAAAAAAGAGAAGCTGAGTTCAATGATATTGTAACTCGAGCCTATGCTGAAGGGTTACAATCTGAAAATCCAATCACTCAACTTGAGGCGATCGATCGCGCAAACCGTTCTTACGAAGAAGTCATTTCTTTTGAAACCCTGGTTAAAAAGCTTCTGGACTTCGCTCTCTCTTCAGATGAAGAAATTTCTAATCTGGCTCAAGACCGCCTGCTTGGCCTCAATGACCTTGACTTTACTTCAAGACGGTTTGAACTGCTTCGCGAACTTTTGAAAAAAGAAATTCTTGTTCAACCCTCAGGTCAGAATAATTTCGAGCGAATTAGCTATGCAATCAAATTTCTGGGAAGCCTGAGACAATACAACGACAAAACTGTGACAAAAGATCTAATGGATCCGCTTGGGAAATCTGAGAAAAAAGTGGAAAATATTCCACTCTTATTTCTGCTTTCTGAAGCACTAAAGGATTTCTCACCACAAACCGAGTCATTGCTCAAAACGATCTTAACTGAAAATAAATCCAAAATACTTACTTCTTCAGAAGTTCAATCTCTCGAGCTTGAGCTTTCGGATTTACCAGCACGTGTAGAAAAAATCCTAGATATTTTTTTCATAAACCAAGACCGTGCATGTGATCCTTATTTCAAAGCAATGGGTCTGAGCTGTGAAGATATCGAAGTATTTTGTTATAATACTACCGCAATCCCCTTACTTGATTTTCGAATGAAATTAGACCGTTTGAACAAATTCTACTCTCGGCCGGACGTTCTCAACCCAATTGATCTCAACCCTATTTTTACTGAAAAGCTTGCAGCGAGGCTTGAAAAACAATTTGAGAAAGAACCCATACGATACGAAGACATTTACTTACTTTCTCTGTTTAGAGGATTAAAAAGCGCTCAGAAAATACCGTTAACGCAAGTGGTAGAAAGGATATTAAAAACAGATTTTAGCAAAACAGGTGATCCATGGGTTTACCAAAGAAAGAGAGACG
>JAHFAB010000247.1 GCA_023250795.1 Bacteriovoracaceae bacterium | reverse complement strand
CAAATGTCAGCTTTACGGTCGAAACAAAAAGCATAGACACTCGGAACGAAAAACGAGACGAACATTTGCGCTCAGCAGATTTTTTTGATGTGGAAAAATTTTCGACTGCCTCTTTTCATTCAAAAAAAATAACTTCTTCAGGAAAAAATAAATATAAACTTGCTGGAGACTTCACCCTACACGGAGTCACAAAGCCAGTTACTTTTGACGTTGAGTACGGGGGCTCCATCAAAGATTTCGAAGGACACACTCGCGTAGGCTTCTCGGCCAGCGCAAAGATCAATCGAAAAGATTATGGGATTTCGTGGAACAAAATCCTCGACAAAGGTGGGCTCGCTCTAGGTGAAGACGTTCTCATTACACTACAAATTGAGGCTCCAGAAGTTAAGAAATGAAATCTCTGCTCCACGTCTTTTCCAGTAAAAGGATGGCCGTTGTTCTAAGCCATGGCTTCACTTCTGGGCTACCTCTAGCTCTTACGGGTAGCACACTTCAGGCTTGGATGACCCAGTCTGGAGTAAAACTCAGCACTATTGGACTTTACTCACTCGTGGGTTTGCCTTACACGCTCAAGTTTCTTTGGGCTCCGTGGATGGACCGCATCACACTCCCATTTTTGGGAAAAAGACGGGGTTGGCTCCTCATTTCACAAGCGCTTCTCATTTTAGGTATAGGAATTCTAGGACTATCTAATCCCAGTGGAGCACCCACCTTACTGGCACTCATTGCAGTTCTCGTTGCATTTTTTAGTGCCAGCCAGGATATAATGATCGACGCCTACCGAACTGAGATTTTAAACTCGGACGAAAGGGGACCTGGTGCTGGAATCTACATCATGGGTTACCGATTAGGGATGCTTTTTTCTGGGGCTCTCGCTCTCGTTTTGTCTGATCACATGAGTTGGCAAAATGTTTACCTCCTCATGGCTCTCGCTCTTCTGATCGGCATCTTAACCACCCTATTGGCCCCAGAACCAAAACACCCACACGAGGCCAAACATAAAACACTAAATGAGACTCTCGTCATTCCTTTTTTAGAGTTTTTTCAAAGAAAGGGCGCGCTGGAAATTATTCTTTTCATCATTTTATACAAACTCGATGTAGTCATGACCACATCTCTGACCACACCCTTTTTACTCCAATTGGGGTTTACAAAAACAGATATTGGAACTGTTAATAAAATTTTTGGATTCTTTGCCACGATTTTAGGTTCCCTTGCTGGGGGAGTTTGGATGTTGCGCATTGGAATGGAAAAAGCATTGTGGATTTTTGGACTTTTTCAAGGACTTGCAGGGTTTTCTTTTTTCTTGCTGGCAAAACTAGGAAATCATTATCCAATGATGGTCATCGCGATAACCACTGAAAATTTCTGTAGTGGGATGGGAACAGCCGCTTTTACAGCCTTTTTGATGAGTTTATGTAATCAAAAATTTACAGGAACACAATATGCTCTTCTCTCCAGTTTCATGGCGGTCTCCCGGGTTTTCTTGACATCACCGACTGGTTTTATGATCCAATCTCTGGGTTGGGAAGTTTATTTCTTAATTTGTATTTTTATTGCTATACCCGGACTTCTTCTTCTCACTCGGTTTAAGAAATGGAAAACGATATGAAACACGACTTAGTAAACTATACGCACCCTGATCAATTTGGAAAATGGTTGGGATATCAGCTGACCCATATGGATAAAAAAGAAATGACTGCTGAAATGGAACTTTTGATCCGCGAAGACCACCTCTCTCCGGCGGGCAGAGTCCACGGAGGGGTGGTTTCTTCACTTTTTGACTACGGGTTTGGAGCTACTGTTTTTTCTACGCTGGGTCCAAAAGATTTTTGCTCGACGGTTGAACTCAAAGTCAATTATCTCAAACCGCTAGAATTAGGCGATAAACTCAAAGTGACCACACGGGTGATTTTCAGGGGAAAGAGACTCTGTGTGTTGCATGGGTTTCTCTATAGAAATGACGAAAAAAATCCTTCCGCTATGGCGAGCGCCACCTTTAACATCGTAACTGCTCAATCGAAGTGAGGACTAGATCGGGGCTTCTGGTATTCCCGACACGCAAAGTGCGCGGTCAAATAGACGAAAGCTTTGTTTGGAGTCATCCAAAATCTTACGCCCTGGGCATAAGATGGCCTCGTTTAAAAAATCCAGATCATCACTCTGAGCATTGACCTCTAGATTAATTTGGGTTGGGTCACATTTTTTCCGAATTTCATCCAAGACAAGCTCATATTTCTGGATTTCTCGTTCATCTTGGAGCTCTAATTCAGCAACTCCTTCGGGGATATAACGATAAAAGGAGGGCACTTCCGAGGACCACAAAATGGGGGGAGACAAAAAGGGCTTTACTTCGACTTTATCGCTTTGAGGTTTTTTTATCCGAAACGCCACGCTCACGTTGAGATCAATCACTTCTCCATACTGCGTAGCCACCCAAAAATGAAAATTTTCTCCCCAAAAACCAGTCCAAACCGCTTTGTGGTTTTCTAAAATCTCTACCCAAGCCGCTTGCCCATACATGACGCGAGACTCGATTCCAAAACACTTGAGAGCCTCCACACAGGAAGCTGAAACCATCAATGAAAAATCCGCTCGTC
The DNA here is from genome assembly GCA_023250795.1 of Bacteriovoracaceae bacterium. Lineage (GTDB taxonomy): Bacteria > Bdellovibrionota > UBA1018 > UBA1018 > UBA1018 > JAHFAB01. Next base: position 1,480 of record JAHFAB010000247.1, on the reverse strand, counting down.
CCCCCATCACTCGCTCTATGACTAAAGGAACGATTCGAGAAACTTGGGCAATAATGGGTAGCGGCGTGCACAAAAGTGCAGTACTCATATCAACTCCAAACCCCGCGCTATCATCTTTGCCTTGTCATCTGCAAGCTTAGAAATTTCAGTGAGTCTGCCCAAGAGGGCCTCTTTGAAACTGAGGTTTAGAGCATAAGTCGCATCCAGCTCAAGAAGCTCCAAACGCAACAGCCAATCTTGGGGATAAAGTTTTTCTAACTCGGAATGTATTTTAAAAAGTGCGTCGTTTTTATCTGGTTTTCCATTTTCTCGAATGGCCCGGACTTGGGCGTAAAGTTCGTTTAATTTTTTGTTTTCTGAAGTGAGGTTTGTTTTTGGCTTTCTTGGACTTTGCTTGTACCCACCCGTATCGGCTAGGTACTTAGCTCGATCAGCAGCTCCCCCAAAGACTGAAGTCACAGATTCTCCACAGGCCATGTCAAACTTTCCCCACTCAGGTCTGTAAAGAATTTCTGCCCCCATTTTTATCGTGCAGTCTTCAAAACCTAAAACTAGGTTTTTCCCATTTTTCTGGATTTTATTTTTTAATATACCGATCAATTGGATTCCAGATTCAAACTCAAGCGTCACTTTGGAGTTTATTTGAAACTCATTCTTTCCCTTTATTTTTCCAAGTGGAGAACTAAATCCCTCTCGGTGGTACTGCGCGCTCTGTCCTTCTAGCTCCTGATCTTGAAAAGCTAGCTGTGTGGGGCCTTGAAATTTCAAAAAATAAACGGAGCCATGAATATCTGTCCTAAAATCCTCTAAAACCCCACTCATTTGCAAGCCCGTATCTAGAACGGTGGTTGTCACAGTTTGCGCAAATTTTCCTTTGGCTAATCCCTCCACTCCCCCTCTTCGAAATGCCATCGTGTCAGCAAACTCTTCTAAAACTCCTGTAAGAAAAGGGAAGTCTCGGGTCAAATAAAGCTGAGGCTGCGGCCGCGTAATGTCGTAAGAAGTTTGAATGCAATCATAGGTAAAAGGAAGCTTAATCACCTCTTTAGACAGATAATTGTAACTCTCACCCAAGGAAGAAAGAAGCCCAGCTCCATAAATTTTCGGATCACTAGAGTCTCCTACCAGGCCATATTCGATCGTCCACCAACTCATCCGAGCCAAGCACGTCGCCTCACTGATGTAATGAATCGAGGCAACTGTCTTTTCTAACTGAACCTGTGCTGTTTGGATCTGTGTCGGCGTAGATTTTGGATCTTCCTTAATGTCAGAAAGGTCTCGGATGGCTTCATAGAGCTCAATGTCTTTTTTTGAAAAAATGGCTTTTCTAGAAATTTCCCCATAGGCATGGAGATAGGCTGCATACTCAGGATCTGCAATAATAGGAGCATGGCCCGCCGCTTCGTGTACAATGTCAGGCGCTGGGGTGTATGCCAAGTGCTCCAATCTTCTCATCTCACAAGCAATGGGGAGAATCCCC
>JAHFAB010000246.1 GCA_023250795.1 Bacteriovoracaceae bacterium | reverse complement strand
AACCCGATGCATTCTGTGATTCTAGATTTGGGTTTTCCAAAGCCCTTGGCTATTGTCTCGTAGGAACTATACGCCTGAGTTTCTAACAGCGACACGTAGCCTTCGCCTTCTTCAATCGGATGTAGATCGACTCGGTCAAGATTTTCGCGAAGCGCAATTTCGTGGGTTGCTTTGTCGTCAGTCGATAATACACGCGCCGGGATACGATCTAGTCCGGCAAGCTTAGACGCTCTGAGTCTTCTCTCGCCTGCGATGACTTTGTATCGATCTCCATTTTGAACTACGAGTATGGGTTGTAAGACGCCATGTTCTTTGATTGAGTGTGCTAAAGTTTCGACCTCAGCATCATCAAAGTGAACTCGAACTTGCAGTTCTGAGGCATCTATTTTCTCAGTAGGGACAAAATTTACCATGAAGGTCGTAAGACTTTTTAGATGAGAGTGGGTCGACTCAGCCGTAATGCGCGCAGTCGAATAAAGTTGTTTTAAATATCCACTTCCTTCTCTAGTTTTGATTTTTCTTTCTTCCATGATTTTCTCCTCTACGACTGAAACAAGAGCTCTTCTGTAAGCGCGTTCATGTCGTGTGCTGCAACCCCTTTGGGATTGACGTCCCAAACAGTGGTTCTTCTCTTGGTTGCTTCGTTTAGATCTGCTGTTCTATTGATTACTGCTTTCGTAGAGTTTTCGGGGAACTGTGTTCTGAGTTCGCCTAAAACTTCTTGGCTGATTACTTCTCTATTGTCATAGAGGTTGGGTACAATTTTGACTTCGAGTTCTCTTCGAAACTCTCTTTCCATTTCTTCTATAGTTGCCATGACGAGTGACATGCCGTGAAAGGAAAGTGGATTTGTTGCACAAACTACATTGACTAAATGAGAGGCGACAAGCATTGAGCCGTTTAGAATGGATGCGGCAGGATTCGTATCTGCGACGATGAGATCATACCGATCGATGATTTTTGCAATGGCTTCTGACAGACGATATTCTCTTCTGGTTTTTTGATTGAGCGGAATTTCAATATTGCAGAGTCCCAGGTTTCCGGGGATTAAGTCTAACCCCGGTGCAACCGATAAGATGGCGTCTGCTATGGGCAAGTCATTAATCAGGACATCATATATAGTGGGTCTTTCGTGTGCGTCCAAAATATTCAGGTTAACGGTAAGATGTCCTTGACCATCCAAGTCAAGAGCAAGGACATTGAGCCCCATCATGGCGGCACGCATCACATATTGAGCTGTCAAAGTGGATTTTCCCGTGCCTCCTTTGACATTATAAAACATTTGAACTTTATGTTTTGGGACACTGAGCGTTGTACCGGTCGCCGTGGCGACCCCCATAAAATAGTTTCTCATGTCTTCTAGTGTGATCATTTTACGATCTACATTTCCGACACGACGTTTAATAGTTTTGAGCTGTCCACTGGATTCCAGCGATGAGATCTGAGTCCTTTCGATTTTTGCCAAATTTGCAAATTCTGCGGGTGTAAAGCAGATGTCTTTGAATGATGCCATATATACGCCTCCCCTCCTTGGAAAAGAATATCTTTCAGCATAGAAGATTCTATTCTCGTTGTTTAATCATGCAAGGGGAATCTTCTAAAATGTGACATTTATTTTTCGGTCGCCACGGCGACCAAAGCAATTGGGTGGAAATGGTCGCCGCGGCGACCAGAATAAAGAGCTTAATAATTTGTCTGATTTTGTCGATGTTTCCTAAAGAGGCTACTTTTGAAATGACCAAGAAAGAAAACAAAATCCAGCCATCAACAGAAGAAACGCAAGATGATTTATTTACAAAGCTCAATATTGCAGACTTCATAGCTGGCAGAGAATTACAAAAAATGGTGTCACAACCTGCTCAACAAGCTTTGCAGTTTGATTTGTATATTCGTCTCTCTGCCTCAAAGTTTGTGAAAATTGCTCATCAGGGACATGATTTGCCAATCGATCAAATCACAAGTTATTTGAAAAAGGGGATTCAGTTTGTTTGGATGAAGAAAGAGGATTTTAAAAAGTATTTGGGGTTTAACATTGGTCTTTCTCAGGCTGTGGAAAAAAATTCTAAGGTTTCAAAAGAAAAACAAATGGTTTTGTTAAAACACACGAGTGAAGTGGTTCTCACCTATTTACACTCTAATGAAATCAATGAAGAAACGTTTGAAGCAGCAAAAACTGTGGTGGAATCGGCTGCTGAAACTCTCAGCGATTACGAAGAAGCCTATGATTTGATTACGGCACTCAATAATCACACTGATTATCTCTATGCCCAGAGTGTGGCGGTGTCGTTTTATGGAGCGTTGATTGCTCGACAACTCAAGTGGAACTCTTCAGTGACCATTATGAAGATCACTATGGCGGGATTACTCCACGATATTGGAAAGAAGGAAATTGATAGAGCAGTTTTGGAAAAACCTAGATATCAATTGACCTCTACGGAGATCAAACTTATCGAGACTCATCCTGCTCGGGGAATGGAAATTCTTGCAAAAATCCCAGCAATCCCGAGTGAGATTTTGCAGATTGTGATCCAACACCATGAAAATTGTTTGGGTCAGGGTTACCCGGTTGGTCTTAAGAAAAGCCAGATTCATCCTTTGGCAAGACTTATAGCAGTGGCTGATACATTTGCTACTTTAGTGATCAAAAGTCCGGACAGTCCTGGCATGAAACCCAAAGAAGCGTTTCATCAGATGCTCAAACTGAACTTAGATACTCTAGACCCAGGGTTTTTAGTTCCACTCATGGGGATTTTTAAATATGAAATACCTCAAAATATCGCAAATAAAATGAAGGTGTTGAAGGCTGCTTGAATATGAAAAAATACACTGAAAATGGATTTTCAATATTGGAAGTATTAATTGCAGGAGTGATCGTCACTTTGATGAGTTTAGCAATAGCCTCATTATATAAATCAATGAATATAAACCAATTTATAGCTCAGTCCAAAGCAACTAGACTACAGCTTCAAAATCAAATTACAAACTTAATCAATATTCCTACGGTTTTAAAAGCAAGTGCAGATAGAATCAATGCTGCGGGAGGTTTTATTAATACAAATTTTAGAAATTGTGTAAATAATACGGGCTGTTTGCAGGCTGTAAACCAACCTTTTACACTTTTCAATCCTACAGGAGCTCAGGTGTCCGGTACTGGGGGGGGGCACTCCCTTTTTGTATTCATACGAAGGAGCGGCTTGTGGAAGCATACCAAGTCCAGTTTGTTTTTTTGAAGTGATTACTAGTTTTACGCCTGCTTGTGGTGGCGTTGTCGCGTGCACAGGTGATCGGAGTGTTACTGTGAATTATACGATTCGAGTGTTTAATGGTCCTGGCTTTACCCCGCCTCCTGGACTAGGGAGTATTAATGCGATAAATAATTCAAATACTACAAAATTGAGTTTGATCAATTCAGTATTACAAAGTTGTGGGGTAAATCAAACGATGACGGGTATTAACACTGATGGTTCGCCAATATGTATTGCTGTAGGGCAGACGTTTAGTAATATTAGTTGTCCAGTGAACAGAGTTCTTAGGGGATTTTCAGCTAATGGAGATCTGATTTGTCTGGATTTGGCTGGAGGCGGAGGAGGTGGAGGAGGAGGTGGTCCTCCTCCATCAAATTGCACTGCACCTTCAACTTCAGTCAGTTGTAATAATGCAACGAATGGGGGGCTAACTTGTTTAGCTGCGTGTCCAGCAGGGTTTCATGTAACTGGAGGTTCTTGTAGTGTACCTGGTCTGTCTGCTCTCAGCATCAATGGTCAGGGAATACAAGGAAATGGATATTTCTGTTCGTGCACCGGAAGTAGTAATGCTATAAAACAGGCTCCTGGAAAGTTAAGTGGGACTGCAAATTGTGTGTGTCCCTAGTTTTTTTTTGTGGTTCGCTTGGTGAATCAACTAGAGAAATCAATTGATTTTCATTATGCCTCTGGGTAGAAGAAGTGTCCTATGCGCCGGCACAATAGACCCAGAATTTTTCTTAAAAAGTCGGTGACAAGTTCTTGTCGAAGTCTAGTTCTGTGTGATTCTGAAAAGCTGAAACAGTTTGAGCAAAAGCGATGTCAAAAAATTCTGAAGCAAGTGGAACGGGCTAAAGAGAAGTTCAGCCA
>JAHFAB010000245.1 GCA_023250795.1 Bacteriovoracaceae bacterium | reverse complement strand
TTAATCTTTATGGACAAGATAGGACTGTCAAACTAGATCTGCTCGCCGCCCCACCTAGCTTAGCAGAGCGGAAAAAACTTGAAATTAAACACCCAAGAATCCGACCGAAAAAAGCGCAAGGGATACATGCCTATCTTACAGAGGAAGCGTACGGGATTAATATCGGTCTCCAAGTCATTACACTCCAAACGAACACTCTCGTTTATATTCCGTCTGCTTTTAATTACTTAATTCTAAAGCTTCATGCCTTCAGGGATCGCAAAGATAAACAAGACCTGAAAAGTGACTTTGGTAGACATCATGCTTTTGATATTTTTTTAACTGTAGCCAACATGAATGAAGATGATTGGAAAAATGCGTATTATCACTATAAACAACACCAAAATGAGGAATATATTTTATCTTCCTCTTCTATCCGAACTCAGTGCTTTGAAAATAGATCCTCTATCGGAATCATTCGACTTCAGGAAAATGAAAAATTCAAATTAAACCAAAATACCTATGGTAAATATCTCGATCAATTTATAGATGATTTGCATAATTTGTTTGTAAAAGCATAGATTAACAACTTCAGCCATCCAAATGGAAATCCGCTTAGAAGAAGCACACTTAGTAGCACTTCACGGCAAATCCTATGAGGATTTTTGCAAAGAAGTGAGGCGCTGGGTCTGATAATACCACTAGCATAACGCCCCAAATCATGGCATAAACCATACCTAAATGGAGTGTTATTTTATGAATTTTATTCGTTCAAAATCCTTATTATTTTTAATCCTCTCTCTGAGCTTTGCCCACTGTGCTTCAGCCCATAAGACCTCACAAAAGCACATGGAAAATCAAGCCTATGAAGAAGCTGCGGATACCTATGAAAGCATTTTGAGGTCTAATCCGAGTGACACCGAAGCTGTTGCAGGCCTGAAAACAGCACGAGGAAAGGTAATTGAAAAGAAACTCATTGATATCCGCATGGCAAGATTAGGCGGAAACCCGGACTCTGCGGTCTCAATGCTCCTCGATCTCATTCACAAAGAAAAAGATTGGGAAATGCAACCCAAAGGGACTGTTGCCTTCACACAAAGTGAAGAGATCGAATATTCCTCTAAACACCTGATCAAAAAACTTTCTGACTCTGTTCAAAAAAAACAACCTCTAGTGACTGAAAATCTGATCAAAACATATGATGTTTTCTTTCAAGAAAATAAAACCGCAAAATTTGATGCTATAAAAAAAGAAAATGTTAAAATCGGAAAGAGTGAATGCCATCATTTTACAAAACTAGGTTTCAAATCTTCTCCCTATTTTGCTGAGTTTGTTGACAAATACTGCAGTTATTTTGGCGAACAAGTGGAGCTCTCTGGATATCATCCTGAACTCAAACTAAATTCACTCATACAACACGTCACCGCAACCGGAAATGTCTCCAACCTACCTCAAGAGGCTTATGCAGAACTTCGAGAGTCTTTGAACCAGACTTTCAGCAATAACCCCTGGCATCATCCCCAAGGAAAAGCAGAGCTGAAACTTGGACTGTCGGGCGAATATCAGTTTGACCAGCAGAGAACTCCTATCCAGCTCGTACATCAATACACTGAAACTGAACGCTACGTTTCGTTAGAAAGTGTTAGAAAAACTAGAGAAGTTCCTTATCGAGCTTACGAAAATGTTTATGACTATCAGTCGGGTCGTTATAATTCAGTGAGCGTAACTAAATATAGAACAGAAGAATATTACGTCAATGAGCCGGTTGAACGTTACCGTGATGTTCAAAAATACTATCCCTATGGCGCTTGGAAAATTATACAAAAAATAAAACTGGGCCTTCAAGGAAAAGCGGCTTTGAAAGGAAAAGAGTTAGAGTGGAGTATCTCCGATGAAGCTAATCAGGAAGACACCCAAAGTGATGTTAACATGCCAAATATCGGCTTAAGACCCAAAGAACCCACCAAAATTGCAGATCCGAAGGCTTGGATCAAAGAGATGAAAGTTCGTTTTACAGAAGAGTTTAACAAGCAGCTTTTAACTTCATGGACGGAGCTCAATTGCACAGAGGATAGCAAATTGACTAGTTTTTCAGACGTCGGAAATCGAGTCCAGCTCTGTCTCAGAAAATCATTCGAAGATCCTCCACGTTTTGTAAAGGACTGGTATTTAAAATATTTCGGCTTAGAAGTAAAACCAGTTGACGAATTATTAAGAATCACACATTCTAATTCGTAAGGAATAACTGGCAATGAGAGTGAAAGTTTGGGGGGCGCGAGGTTCTTTGCCTTCGCCTCTGACACCAGAGGCATTAGAAAATCGAATTCAAACGGCAATTCAGGGGTTTTTAGCCTCTGGATACTCCAAACCAGAGGACATAAAGAATTATTTTTCAAATCTTCCCAATGAAAAACTGGGAGGATTTGGTGGAAACACTCCTTGCATCGAAGTCACCACTCCTGAACAACAACTCATCATTGATGGCGGAAGCGGGATGAGGCTCTTAGGCTATGACATGCTGAAGGGTCCCTGCGGCCAGGGAAAAGGGGAAGTGCATGTTTTGTTCACGCACTTTCATTGGGACCACTTGATTGGCCTTCCATTTTTTACTCCCATTTTTATCCCAGGAAATAAAGTCCATGTTTATTCTGTGCAGCCTGAGCTCAAAGAGATCTTCAAAACTGTTTTTAAAAAGCCCTATTTCCCACTGAACTTGGAACAATTAGGCGCCAAAATCGAATATCACACTCTGGAACCCAGAAAGCCTATAGCGTTCAAAAATATTTCAGTGACGCCGTACCAACTTGATCATCCAGACCCTTGTTGGGGTTATAAAATTGAATCCGGAGGCAAATCCTACTCTCATTGTGTCGACACAGAATGCACACGAGTTTCTCGGGATCAACTGGGCCCTGACCTTCCTCTTTATCAAAACATAGATCTCATGATCTTTGACGCCCAATACACTTTGATGGAAAGCATAGAGAAAGTACATTGGGGACATGCGGCTGCTTCTCTTGGGTTAGACATTGCTATGAGAGAAGGGGTAAAAAAAATACTGTTCATGCATCACGATCCTGCAGCCAATGACGAAAAAATTGCCGCAGCTAAAAACCAAGCGAGACTCTATTACAAAGCTCAACAAAAAACAGCGAAACGCACGCCTGGACAACCTCTCCATGAAGTAGAATGGGATTATATTGTCGAGGGAATGAGCATTGAACTCTAAACCCAAACCTCTGCTCCATTTTGTAGGAATTGGTGGGATTGGGATGAGCGGGATTGCCGAAGTTTTTTTAAACCAAGGCTATCCTATCAGCGGATCTGATTTAACAGAGTCTGATAATACAAGACGACTAAAAAAATTAGGGGCAAGCATTTGTATTGGGCACTCCAAAGAAAACCTGCCGGGCGCAAGTGTTGTCGTCATCTCTTCTGCAGTCAAACCGAACAATCCCGAAGTCATAGAAGCAAAAAGACTACGAATTCCTGTCATCCCAAGGGCTGAAATGCTTGGAGAACTCATGAGGGGTAAAACAGGAATTGCGGTTGCCGGATCACACGGAAAAACAACCACAACATCAATGTTAGCCACAGTTTTGACTCACGCAGGCCTTGATCCCACATTAGTCATCGGAGGGATCGTAGATTTGCTCGGGGGAAATGCAAAACTGGGACAAGGTCAATTCGTTGTAGCTGAAGCAGATGAGAGCGACGGATCTTTTCTTCATCTCCCTGCTTCCTACGGAATCATTACGAACATCGACAATGATCACTTGGATCATTATGGCAGTCTTATGAATATTGAAAATGCATTTGTCGATTTTGTCGGAAAATTTCCTTTTTATGGCCTTGTCTCCGTTTGTGCAGAGGACGAGGGGGTCAGGCGCTGCTTGGAGAGATTTACAAAGCCTGTCACTACTTATGGGTTTTCAAAAGAATGGGAGTTCTGGGCTCAAGAAATCGAACTCAAGCCATTTGGCACTCGATTTTTAACTCCCCAAGGCTGGGTTGAGCTCAAAATTCCCGGAAAACACAATGTGCTCAATGCCCTTTCGACTATCCCTATCGCACTAAAATTCGGGATCCCTTTTCCAAAGATTGCCGAGGGACTTGAGATGTTCCAGGGGGTCGACCGAAGATTTCAAAT
>JAHFAB010000244.1 GCA_023250795.1 Bacteriovoracaceae bacterium | reverse complement strand
TTATTGTAGGTGCTGTCAGTTTAAGCTTAATTATCGTCGGGATAAAACTGGTGGCCTACAACTCTGAACCCGACAAACCTGTTCTGGCCGTTGCACTTCAGTCAGATCAAAAAATTCTATATGCAGGTCAATTCAGCGACAGTTACATCATGAGAAAAGATCAAAAAGGGTTAAACGATGACGCCTTTACATCAAGCTGGGGAAATATCGGTGGTTTTAATCGCCCCATTAGAAGCATAGCAGTACTGAGTGATGACTCAACTATCGTAGCAGGTGAATTCACTAGTTTTCATGATTCTGTTGTCAGTTACATTGCCAAAATTAACAAAGACGGCACACTCAATACAGAGTTTGCAAAAAACTCAGGTACAGGGTTTGATAATATAGTCAACACAGTGACTCTCCAGTTAGATGGAAAAATTTTGGTGGGGGGTGAGTTCACTTCTTATAACTCATCTTCGAAAAACACTCCGAGCATTGCTAGACTTAATCCAGATGGAACTCTAGACGAAAGCTTCAAGTCAGGCTCAGGATTTGATCAACCAGTTTTGACAGTCGAAAGTTTGTCAGATGGATCCATTTTAGTAGGAGGTAACTTCAGTACCTATAATGGAACTCAAAGTCCATATATTGCAAAATTATCTGCAACTGGAGAAATCAACTCCAAATTTGTAGTGAACTATGCAAACCAATGAATACGAATCAAAACTCAACTCACTTGCCGACTTAGCAGTACTCGATCGATCGCTGGTGACTATCCCTATGTATTTTCTACTGCTACTTGCAGTAGTATTTGCAACCCCGATCAGTCATAGATTTCCCCAAGGAATGTTTTATTTTGGCGCTTTTAGTTTACTTCTTTGTATCTCAAGATTTTGGATAGTGCGGGCTTGGAAGAAAAACTATCCAAACAAAGAAACTGTTTGGAGAAAATTATTTCTTTCCACATATTATATTACTTCTCTATCTTGGGGAATTTTTTGTTGTCTCACAGTTGTTTATCTTGAGCTCGGATGGACTTCATTTTTTGTTCTCCTGATTACAATTGGTATTTGCGCAGCATCTGTACCCACTCTCTCCCCAAAATTTTCTCTTTCGAAATGGCATTTGATCTTGATGTTCCTCCCTTCGCTTCTTGCTACTGTATTCTATGTGGGGGGACTGAAAGGTTATGCACTTGCTGCTTTTTTCTTGGGGTTTTTCTTGCTCTTGCTTATGCAATCTAAAGTACAAAACGTAGAATATTGGACAGCAATAAAAGAACACACCCGACTTCAAGCAATGATAGACGCACTGCCTGGAACTCTATCTTGGGTTTCATCTGATCTAAAATATCTTGGTGTCAATCAACATCTTACAAATTTGTGGCATTTTAAACCTGAAACTTTTATTGGGAATAAAATTGGATTTTCAGATAAAAAATCTAGCCTAAAAGATTTTGTAAAAGATCTTTTCGACTCAGATCAAGAGCAGAAATCAAAAGAATTTAGTGTAGATGTAGAAGGAGAAAAAAGGACTTATTACATGGTTGCAAACAAATACAATCAAAACACTGAGGCCGTTATTTTAGGAATGGATTTTACAGAGTATCAAAAAACTCTAGAAGAACTCACATTTCGAAAAGAACAAAGCAGAAGAGTTGCAAAACTTGCAAGCCTAGGTGAAATATCCGGAGACTTAGCTGGAGAAATTCGAGCCCCAGCACTCCAAATGAAGGAGACAATAGAAGCATTACGTGGTGGACTGTTTGAAGGCAGAGCAAACGCATTAGAAGCCGCAGATAAACTTTATGCTGAAGCAGCCAAACTGAATAAACTCTCAAAAGTGTTAGAACTTTTTTCTTCGCACGACAAAGAACAAACAAAACAAAAAACGCCTTTAGCAGATATAATAGATGCAGCACTAAGCCTTTGCTCAGAAAGGTTCAAAACAAAAAACGTTAATATTAATTACGAAAAAATTTCAAATGATATTCAAATTAATTGTTATTTCAACCAAATACTTGAAGTGATATTAAATCTTCTCAACAATGCTTTCGATGCTATCAAAAACTCTTACGATCCTTGGGTAAAGATTGAAATTAAGCAAATGGAATTTGGGATTGAAATTGCAATCACTGATAGTGGCAATGGCATACCAGAAGAAGTTAAAAACAAAATATTTCAACCTTTTTTCTCAACAAAAGAACTAGACAACAGTACTGGAGTAGGACTTAGCAACTCTAGAGAAATTATAGAAAAACATGGGGGCATTTTAGCTTTAGATAGTACCTCTAAAAATACGAGATTTACAATTTCATTTTCAAACATAGAGGGTAAAATAGAATTCTCTGAAATAGACGGGGCTGCCTAATTACGCTAAACACCTAGATCTAAAATTCTTAAGACTTTTTGATGTTTATCTGGTTCAAATTTATTATGGTAAATCATTTCCCCCAGCTGTTTCACTGCTTTTTTTTGTCTTTCTTGCAAAGTTCCACTACAGTTGGCCACAAGCTCATCAAAAGTGTTTGCTAAAGATACAATTCTAGCTAAATCATAAATCGCATTTCCTCTGAGTTTTCTAGGATAACCTGTCCCATCATGAAGCTCATGGTGCTGAGCAATAATCAAGACCACCTCTTGCGCAAGTGCTGGATTTTCAGATTGCAAATACTCAACTCCGACAAGAGGGTGCTGTTCCATTTTTTTTCTATTCACCTCTGGAGAATCAATGTCTTCTAATTTGATTTTTAATTTTCCAATATCATGGAGCAAAGATCCAGTTGCCAAGTGTTGAAGAATGGGTAAATGAGAATACCCCATCTGAAGTGCCAAATAGGTAGATAAAATACTCACATTCATCGAATGACAAACACTATTAGAAGAAAAAGTCTGGAGCTGGGCTAAAGCTTTGACTGACAATGGAGCTTTCATAACCTCTGTAGCAACTTTTTTACTTGCTGAAACAGCTTTTTTAATTGCTTCATTTGGATGCTCAGAGAGAAAAATATCTAATGTTGCGCGATGTAGTTCTTTTTTTAACTTTGAGAGATCTTTCGCTTCATCTGGTAGCTTTGGAGTTTTTGCTAAAAATGTAGTTTTCCAGTCTTTTAATTTTTGATGATCAATTTTCATCACATACAAATTAGTGATTTTTCTCATTTCAAGTCGTTCATGCACCGAGCGATCAACAACGTCACCTTTAGCTCTAAAAATAATATATCTCAAATCGATGTATAAATAGATTGGCGCAGGAAGTGGTTCGCCTACAATAATATCGTCAATTGTAATGTTTTGAAATTTTTGTTCCATCTATGATTAGAGTATACCATACCTATATTTTCTAGTGATAACCCATGCTATGACCAAAAACACTAAAAACACCCCAAAACCAAGCGAAGAGTTTCGACCGTTTTCAGGGGTGTCAATAATCCCACAACCAAAAACTGGCGCTCCTCCCAACTCATTTCTGGGATAAAGGTATGAAATCCCGTCAATATCATCCTGCGAAAGACCTAATTCAGTTTTTAGAGATGCACTGAAATACATTAGTGCCGATGTATCACTCGTATGGCCCAACCCCAAAACGTGTCCCATTTCATGGGCTAATACAATCGAGAGCAAAATGTCACTTTTAGTTTCAATACTGCCACTTTTTCCAGATTCTGAGTTGAGAATCAATGCGGCATTAGACATTTGATCATTCGTTGTTTTGGGTAAGGTAACTGCAAGAACAACATTTGCAAAGTTCACATCCCCTGGTTTAAAATTGGCAGTAAAATTTGTGTCACAGAGTATGACTGGTGGATCTGGCGCGTTGTAAGCCAATCCCTGGGCAACTGTAGTACCCGTTTCTCCTCCACGTTCAAGACGAACCCCACTTGTAGCTACTTTATTCCACAAATTAATGGCCGTATCAATTGCAGTATTCAGCCGATCATTAGAAATACTACAACCACTGTAGTTCACTTTAAAAGTGAGGACTTTAGTATTCCAACCCTGTTGAGTTGTAGAAAGAGACCCAAGTGTAAAACTCCAAGAGCTCAATGGCCAAACACTCAGTAAAATTAAAAGTCCAAGTTGAAGAACTTTCATCATCATAATACCTTTAGCCTCACCTGAGCAAGAAAACCAATACCCCGACTCAC
>JAHFAB010000243.1 GCA_023250795.1 Bacteriovoracaceae bacterium | reverse complement strand
CTGTACCTGCACCATCTACAGAGCTGCTTTCACCCGTACCAGGCATACCGCCTCCAAACCCGTTTGGGCGCTCATAGTACGCCAATAAGTATTGCGGGCTTGCAGCTATATCGGTAGCTCCAGCAAATCGAGCTGTGGTTGCTCCGAATGACATTGCAAAATTAGCATTCAACACAGTCCCTGTTTTTGTCCCAACTGCCCTCATACTAAAGTCGCTACCCCCATTTGTAAATTTCGCTTTTATGTCCACAAATTTGGTTGAAGTAGAAGAACCCAAGTCATACAGCAAGGACATTGCACTCCCACTTGTGCCCTCAAACATCCCTGGTTCAGCAACGACATAACCAGCATTGATAGTGCCATCTTTCTTAAACGCAAATGCTATATAGTAAGCTCTCGCAAAGTTAGACGCAGAAGTACACCCTGCACTGCAGACCCAAACCCGACCCTCATAGGTCGTTGTAACAGAACGCGCCCCTATAGTGATGGTCTGAGACTTCTCAACGACTTCTGCATGAACAGACTTATTCCCAAACACGACTGTCTTTGATCCAACACCTGTGATGCCCATATCTTTTTCCATGTGGCAGAAAAAGCCATTGACCATCCCCATGACCCCATCATATTTGTCACAATTTTCACTGTTAAGATCCTTCTTATCAGTTTGAGAACGCGCTGTTTTCTGCCCATCTGGACTCCCAAAGAGTAGTTCCAAGTAGAAGTGTCCCCCGCCCGCGTCAGCCCAAACAAAGTCAGGCACGACTAGGCATGATAATAATAATCCAACAACGGCATACAAACGTACAGATCTCATAAAGGTCCTCCAAAATTATAAAGTTTAAAATTTAAAAATTGTTTGGTTAAATTCCCAGGCGAGGAAAAATCCCACTACTGCTATCGGAACCGCCCGCGGCGTCGCTCTTTTTGCCACATCCAGCGGAACTCAAAGCCAGCAGCGAAACTGCGATCAGCACTAAGAGTGCCTGTTTCAATACGTTCTTCATAAGTAATCTCCCTATATGGCGCCCTATTAGTGAGGCCTGAATCCCAGCGCCTCAAAATCAGCTCGATATAAAGAAAGGTTAATATAGTATACTTATTTTGTCAATTATAAAAAACCATGTGGGTTCAAAGGGCTAAAATACCATTAAAAGATAAAACCAAGCCCCATTCGGACCTCTAAACCACTACTGTCACTTCCACTACTCCCAGGTCCTGAAGGAGGGGGACCCACTGGCGAATGGCTAGAATCACTGTGATCATCCAAAATGCTGGAGGGTAACTTAAGCTTTGTAAAGCCCATAAAAATCCGATCTAAAATTCCAAACAAGGGTTTGTGAAACTCCAAACCAAAATTAACCCCTCCACCTGCAGCAACGCCTTGCTTCGTCCAAATCTGAACACTAGGACCGACTTCAGCAAAAAAGATCCATAAAAAATTCAGGCCCAGCAATGCCCTAAAATCCCCACCCACAAAACCCACGGCGTTTTTAGAACCAGACGGATAGAGCAAAACACCCAAGTTTGAACGCAAATAAAATTTCCAGAATGGAAATGTCGGGTTCCAACTCGCGGCAAGCCCTCCCGTTTTGGTATGATCAGGAAGATCCACTGTTTGACCCGAGAGTTGAAAGCGCCCCCATTTCGTTTTCTCTGGCTCCACTTCAGACTCCGTAGGTTTTGCTGCTACCTCTGGAGGAGCTGCCTCTGTCTTCGGTTTTTCAGGCTCGAAGTTCAACGCAGGTTGTTCATTCTTGAGCTCCTGAAAGAGCTCTTCCTTATTAAATTTCTGTGGCGCCTCTATTTTATCAGGGGTGGCTTGAACAAATTCCCCAGCCTTCACAGGCGTTGTTTCTCCTGCGGCCATTTTAGCTTCCGTCTGTGCAACTTCTACTCCGCCTTCTAATGTATAGACTTTAGAAGAAGTCGCAGCACTGTCAGCAGAAATCAAAAAATCAGTGCCTCGAACCCCAATCACCGCTGCTTTCGTCTTGATCATAAAACGCAGCTGTTTTCCAGGCTTTCGCGCTATTTTCCGAATGAGCGCTCGCATCGAACCGGTATTGAAACTCATCGTTTGTTCTGCAAGCTGGGAGGACCCTTTGATTTCAAGTTCAGTTTTTTGCCCCAACACAAGAACTGATCCATCCGGATATCTAACCGTGGCAGTGACTTTTTTGCCAGTGATGACGATATCTTCTGAGTTTAGTGCATCGCCAGATTTTGCCATTTTATGGCCGCCGGGTGTTTTCACTTCGAGGCTCTGTGTTCCGTCGATAGACCCAATCTTTGGCCCTTCAGGGGAAAGGCCTTGCGCCAAAGCTGTTTGGGTCAAATATAAGGCGAATAAGCAGATATGTATGAACATGTAAAATAATATAATCTCTTTTGTTAAATAATCACTATAATACACGAGCATGGCCAGAAAAACATTTGACCTCACTTTAGTAGTTGTCTCGGTAATTGTCTCCGTAGTTCTTTTGGTCGCTCTCTTAAACCGCATTTTTCATGAAGCCCTGAGAGACAGCTGGGATTTTCTAGTCTATTGGAATGCTGCTCGATCTTGGTTATTTGGCACCCAATCTCCTTATTTTATTTCTTCGAGTATGAATAGTTTTGTATTAAAGTATCCTCCATGGATCATTCCATTTTTTGCGCCCTTCGCACTATTTCCAGAAGGAGCAGCCAAATTTTTATGGTGTTTAGCTAATCTAATTGGGATTGGATTGGCACAATATTGGCTCAAATTACAGGGTATTTCTTTCAGACTTATTCTTGTCACCACTCTCCTTTTTTGGAGATTTTGGATTGTTCATTTTAACGCAGGACAATTAAACCTTCTCCTCCTAGGAATTGTTATTTTTGCTGTCTCTTCTAAAAACCGGAAACTCAGAATCCCTTTGATCGTGCTTCTTTTTACGGCTAAGATTTTTTCAGCTTTTTCATTAATCGGAATCTATAAAAAAATAGCAAACAAAAAAACTCTCATTCTCGCAACGCTCTTATTTTCAAGCAGCACTCTTCTGGTTTTAACAGTCATGAATTTGCATGGACCTACAATTTCCCCCCTCCAACTTTTTCACGATTGGTTTAGAGCAAGCACTTCTGGCGGCGTTGAACTAGGAGAAAGAATTGTGCGCAGTTCTTATAATGTTGGATTTCCTGCTCTAATAATGAGAGTTCTGAGTGTAAAAGCAAATCAGCCTTGGGCCGATATTTTAGCGGCGATGGGGGTAGGAATTATTTTATCTCTAACTTGGTTTCACTTCTCCAAACCGCTCAAACCAGCAGAGCAGTGGCTAGGCTGGATCTCACTCGGTGTCGTTGTACACCCATTGGCCTGGCATCATTCTTTTGCCATGATCTACCCACTTTTTGTCATCGCTGCGAACAAAGCTCTCAAGAGTCGAAAGGCTCTCGAGCTCTGTTGGGTAGGTGTTGCCTATCTGTTGATCGACCGACGATATACACTTTTTTTAGGTGGTAACCGAGACATGATCACTGAAACCCTAGAAAACGCTTCGGTCAAATCTTGGGCTGTCGTTCTTCTTGCCGCATATTTAGTCTATCAACACAGAACTGAGCAGAAAATCAATCGGGCGTAGATTTCTCTATCTACCAAATTTTACGAGCGTAGATTTATCTACCTACCAAATTTTACGCTTCCATTTTAGTCTCATTTCATGTATGCTCAAATGCAGATGAAAGATGTTAATCGTAACTTAACTTACTGGGCATTAGAAAATCCTCTTTTTCCAAATCACATGAGTTTTATTTTAGGCCCAAGACAAACGGGAAAAACAACACTAGCAAAAAACTTTATTGGCAATAAGGTTGAAAATTATTTTAACTGGGACAACAGAAAGATAAAAAACCTTTATAGAAATAATCCTTATTTTTTTGAAACTCTTCAAAAACCGAATGAAAAAATACAGCTCGTATTTGACGAAATCCATAAAATGAGAAAGTGGAAAGACTATCTCAAAGGTGCATTTGATACCTACCAACAAGAATTTGGCTTTATTATTACTGGGAGTGGTCGACTCGATCTATTTCAAAAAGGAGGAGACTCTCTGGCGGGCCGGTATGATCCCTATTTTCTTTACCCTCTAACTCCAGGTGAAATCGATG
>JAHFAB010000242.1 GCA_023250795.1 Bacteriovoracaceae bacterium | reverse complement strand
CTCCACCATGCTTTGAAAGTCCCATCTTCTATATGAGTGAGTGCGTCTTTATAGGTCGTCGCAAGTGAAGATAAAGGAAAGGCATACCACTTCAAAGCATTTAGAGTATTGGGAGAAGAAAGTCCGGTAAAATAATCCACCTCCCAGTAGAGTGGATTTTTGCTACGTTTACCGAGTTTTCTAATTCTTTGCACAAAAGCTTTGCCGTCCATTTTACTAAAATCAGGATTAAAGGGTATGGGCGCTGGATCACTTGAGTAAAACGTGATCCCATCTTTAAAATAACCATCCATCAATTCGCTCCCCTTTAAAGAATATTCATACATGAGCTGTTTATTCCTCTCGAGTGCCATCACTAGATATTTTGAAAAAGCCTTTTCGACGGTGTCACTAATCTTATAATTATTTTTTCCTTTGATGATACCAAACTCTTTTTCCAGTTCTGGAAGAATCTCATTATAAGTGGGATAGCGCACATTGAATTGAATCCAGTTTGGAGTCACAACTCGAGCGAGAATGCAAAGGTCCATAGACACATATCCGAAACCGTTATTCGATGCCAACTCAGCAAAAACTGTAGAATATTCCTCCAACTGAATTTTCGCGGCATAAATGTCTCCCAATGCTTTCACCCTAGCCAGATAGGAAGATCTGGGTTGGGTGTTCTCAGTATAAAGATTATTTTTTTTGTCCAACAATGTTTCAATCAGCGCCCAACCCATTTCGGCATTGTTATTTTGCCCTGACATGTAAAGGTTAAGCGTGCACAGATCTCTTAAAACTTGTTTTTGCTTTTCAACTATGTCTTCAGCCCTCACTGCAGAAGCATAAACACCCAATGAAAGCAGAATGACTAAAACTTTGAAAATTTTCATAAGACCTCCATTAATTTCTTAACTCTAACTGCCCCTAACTCTTACTGCCAATGAGCGGGTATCTAGCATGTGACCATTTGTGACGCAAGTTTTTCTAATTCACCTAAGACTCCGCTCTTGTGCCCAAGAAATTGATCTGAGGGAGCCACTCTCCCTAAGAAAACATCTCACGTTTTTCTTCTATGGCCATGACGGTATTATCGACGTTGAGGCCGGCTACGCCAAAAATTTTGCTGTGATATGCTCCGGTCAATGAACGCCTCTCGTCTGACACCGCTGGGGCGCTATTACTTCAGCCAGATGAAGTAATTCTACTGAAACAGTTTATGACAATAAAGCGGACCTCAGATCTATATAAGTTGAAGGTCTATGTCTGGGTGATCCATTCAATAGCCACAGTTGCAAAAACCCAGGCAATCGGATACCAAGTGGGTATGAGGGATTTCACAATTACTGTTTATTATATTTTGCTGCTGGGTTGCTCCCTCGCTCACTCCGTTTTGGCTGCTACACAAGACGGATATAACCTCCCCACTCTTGAGAAAAAGATCAACCAGAAAAAGATTCGAGACATATCCTCAATGATCTCCGAAATGGTTCCGGTGAATTGGGATCGTTGGCCTAGTACAGATGTAGTTCTTGCCTTTCACAGCGAGGGCCTTTCAAAGCCATTTACTTCCGCAGAAGAACCCAGAATCATGCTTTTCAATAATTTTCGTATTAACGAAAAAAAACTTTCTGACTTTTCTTCACAAATGATCCTCGCTTTTTCTGGACGTACTCAAGGCGAGGGTTCAGGCGTTGTCGAAGGCATCCACTATGATGATAACAAAGGTACGTTTGATTTATTTATGATCGATTTCAATGTGAAACCCGGCCCTCAAATATCCATGAATCCCGCTCGTTGTCAGCAATGCCATGGGACAAGCCACCGGCCGATTTGGGATAATGGAGGAGGTACTCTTTTTTCCTGGCCTGGGATCTATGGTAGCAGCCATGGTCTTATTTTAAAAAATAGCAATGAAGAAAAACAATTGCTCACTTTTTTGTCCGGCGTGGGTTCTCGGCCTATTTACGGGCTTAAAACACTTGGTCTTGATTCGCAAAGTAGCCTGATATCATCAGCACCGACCGGGACAGTGTCGGAATCATCTCCTGTCATTGGTATAGAAGATTCCATCTTGCAGATGAACCATGTACGAATTCTGCAGGAAATCTACCAATCTCCCGAATACGCACGCTACCGCTACGCCCTATTAGCTGCGGCCAAAAATTGTGTCGACATAGAGGCTTTTATCCCAGAAGCACGAAAGAGCAAGTTCCCAAGATCACTCAAAGACCTAGAGACAGAAACAGAGACGGCATTTTTGAAAGACTATCCGGCTGATCTTGCTTCTCGAACGACATTGACTGGTGCCGAGCTGGGAGATCAATTAGATTCGCGCCGTTTATATCAACGAAATGCTCTTTCCACGCTCACTCTCAGTTCAGATCCAACTCAATTTTTCTCTCAAGGCTCAGCCATTGATATTGAATTCGTGGCAAGGCTTCGCTATTTGTTCGAAAATCGTGGCGTTGATGTTGCCTCTTGGTCAATGAGTCTGAACCCTAAGTTCTATCAATTCGTCAAGGGCACATGGTTTGCATCTTCTCTGTCAGGAGCCATCTTTGACAGGCTTCCTATTCTCGATCCTTCTCTGAAGACAGACAAAATCATCTATAAGAATTGCAACGACCTAAAAGATATAAGCCTTCAATCGCTCAAAGATTTTTGAAAACTCGACATTGCCTCTTGACTCACAGTTGTGAGCCCAGATCTAGGTCGGTCCAAATCGTGAATAAGCGCAAAAACTAGTCCAAATAAAATAGCCAGAAGAGCCGCCCCTGCACATCCACCTTGTCCACGCATCCCTCTGATAAAAAAACGAGACGACAAGCCAATGCTGGCGAGTAAGAGAATGACCCAATAGACAACGGTTGGGACGGTATTTTGTAAAGCAAAAAATCTTTCTGCCTGTAAGTCAATTAAGTCATTGACCGAAGCCACAAAAAGTCCTTGAACAGCACTTCGATCTTTACGAGTCACTTGGGTGACATATTCCCAAAGCTTATTTTGAATGCTGCGAGCTCTTTCTTCTGTTTTCTCAATCTGTGTAAAATCAACCCCTACGCTAAAAAAATCCAAACGAGTGTCCACATACTGTTTCAGAAGATTTCGCACTGCCTGGGTGTGTTCAGAGTTGAGCAACCCCGAGCGCAGATAAACAGTACCAATGGCATTGGCTTCCCTAAGTACTAGTTCCTTACGATGCTCCAGACGAGAGATCGACATTGAAAACGTAAAACCCATGATCAGCGAGAGTAACCCAAGAATGGTTGATGGAATGAAATCAGAAACCTCTTTATCAATACCCGATTTCTTTTTGGAAAATCTTCGTCCAAAAAATAGACCCCCCAGTGAAACAAGAAACAGGAAAACAAACACACATCCGAAGAGAGCACCCAGGTTCATCGTGTAGAAACAATTCATTTTATCCATAGACCCCCACATATACCGCACAGAACCTGAAACTCCTACTTAATCCACTTAAAACTGACCGGTTACTAAAAAATTAGCTTTTTTAACGCACTTCGTTTATAAACCCGAACGGGGGTACACGGGGGTGAAATTCAAATTTTTTCTGATTACTGGGGCGATTTTTCTATCGACTCTGATTCCTCTGAAGTCTTTGCACCCAGAAGAGCCTGCTGCTTCTCCAGTCTGCGATGTCAAAGATTTCGGTGCCACTGGAAATGGAATGACAAAGGATACACTGGCAATCCAGAAGGCGATTGACTCCTGCGCAAACGCGGGGGGAAGTGTCAGACTTCACGACGGAGTTTTTCTCTCCGGAATGATCCGCCTGAAGAGCCAAATGAGATTTGTCATCGAACCGACTGCGACTCTAAAAGGAACTCAAGACGACTCGGACTATCCAGACACCTCCCCACAAACAGACAATACCCAGCTAAAAACCTGCCGAAAAGCCTTGCTCTACGCCGAAGGAACTCACGATCTTATAATCGAGGGGGGAGGCACGGTCGACGGGAATGGCAATGTGAAAAAATGGATTGGAACTTCGGTGCCGGAACGCAAGCGCCCTATGCCTGTTTACATCGCCCTCTCCTCAAAGGTCACGATCCAAGATCTCCAAGTGAAAAATGCGGCAATGTGGTCTGTGGTGGGTCTTGAAACAGATGACCTCACAATACGCAATGTAAAAGTC
>JAHFAB010000241.1 GCA_023250795.1 Bacteriovoracaceae bacterium | reverse complement strand
CCAGATTTTTCTCAAACCCTGTTCGAAAAGAAAGATAAAAAACAATATTTTTTCCGAAAGAAATATACCGATCCGTTCTCCATTGGAATCTTGTAAAAGCAATTGGAAATGGATCTCCCTGTGACAACAAAGAGGGAGAGGCATAGTCAAATGAAGCTGAAGAAAAAAGTCCAGAAGTGGGGGCTAAAGAATTATCTCGCAAATCTAATCGCAAAGTTGGAGTAATAGAACCAATCAAAAGTTTTTGATTATCAATGCTCGCTTGTGCATTTTCTTGCTCTGTTTCCTCTAAACTGTAACTCAGACCACCCACCAAATTGATAGACTTTAGAAGTTTTCGTTCCAATCCAAGTGATAAAGATTTTGTCACGGCATCAAAACCAAGAAACTGCGTGTTTTCTACGAAAAATTTAGGGCGAAAAATAGTCTCTCCTAAAACAAACCAGGGCCAGTAATAACCCAGCTCCGCGTGGTATTCTGTGTAACAATCTCCTCCATGGGCCACTCCAAAATTATCCGTATTTCTACAAAATTCATGATCAAATCTCCGGTTGACGTTCACATTAAACGAAAGAGTATGGTTTCTTCTCCATAAATTTGTATATGCGCTTTGACCAAAAACTCGAATACCCAAATCATTTCGATAGCCCACGCCACCTGCGATGATTCCAGGCGTCCCCTCTTGCAATCCAATTCTAATATTTTTATAACCCGGCTTAGAATCATCCTCAGTTAATCGAATTGAAACAGACGAGAAGATCCCAAGCTTTCTTAAGCGAGATTCAGATTCTGTCAGCTGACTCTCTTCTAATACCGCCCCTTCAACAAAGGAAAGCTCTCTTTTTACAACCATTTCATGGGTTTTTGTAAGGCCATCGATTTCAATTCTATTAACTTTATATTTGAATCCTTCATCTATTTCTAAAAAAATATTTGAAAATCTATTTTCTTGAAAATATTTTACTACATTTTCTTTGTTTTCATTTAGAAAACTAATACCGAAATAGCCTCTTTCCCTGTACATCGACTTCAGGGTCTCCAAGCCTTCGTTAAATCTAAATAGGTTTAACGGTTCTCCCTCCTTAACTCCTAAAACCCTGTAAGCTTCATCTAGAGAAAATTCTTTCAGCCCCCTCATCTCAATACTTTGAACAATCGTCTGCTCTCCTTCATAAAGATAAATCACCAAATGAACGGCATTTTTTTTTGGGCTTGTTATGTAACTTATTGTAACAAGTTTTGCTGATAAATACCCCTGTGACTTAATCCACTCTATGAGTCTTTCAGCTGATTTTTCAATTTCTTTTTCTACATATATTTTTTTTTGAACCAAAAAAGAAGAAAGGTCAGTAAAATTCTTTAACAAGACCTCACCAGTAAAAACAATATTCCCATCAAAGAAAATATCTTCAATACCAATACGAGAACCTTCACTTATTTCATAAGTGATATGTCTTTCTTGTGTGTTCTTATTCTCAAAAGTATAAAATGCTACTTTAGCCTCATTATATCCCATGGACCGATATTCATCTTCAATTCTTACGCGAATAGCGTTCACATAATCTTTTCCAAAACCAGCTTGTCTTTGATCCTCAACCAAAGTCGTCAGTTGCCCTCTCGACAAAATACTATTCCCTCTAAAGCCAAACGAAACACGATCTCCGAGATCGATGTAAATCTCAAGATCAATCCATTTTCCTTTCTCTTTTGATTGAACATTTGCAGGTATAGCTCTGATATCATCCACAAATGCGCCCACGTATTCTTCTGAAGCAAAAAAATCTAAAACCGCTCTCTTACCAGCCGATATTTTTTCCTGATCTAAAATATTCCCTTGAACAGACCCCACAAGTGATAATAAATGGTTTTCTATATTTTTCCAATATTTCTGAAAATGTAACACTTCATTTTCACTCGAATTTTTAATCCTTGGAATTAGCTTTATCTCTGAGATACGAGTCGGAATTCCTTCTTTTACTCTAAATCTTAAAACATTTTCTACTTCATTTGTTGATTTACGATTAGAAGCCTTAACCCGGACAAATTCACTACTGATTTGCACCTCTTCATACCCTTTCGATCTATAAATGTTTTGCAAGTTATTTGAAGACCGCTCAATTTTAACTCTCTCTAGAGCGTCTCCAACTTCGATTTCTAGTGCATTTTCAATGGCAGACTGATCTAAAACGGACGCTCCTAAAATTTCAATTCTATCAATCTCAAAACGAGCAAGCTTCGAGTCTTTGGCATTGGACCCAAAAACCGAAGAAGTCATGAAAAGAAATAATAAAAAACTAAAACGCATATTTTTTCTACTTAAACTTTTTTTGAAGTTTGAGATCTAATCCATATGATGTTTTATTTTTAGCATCAGCACCTTCTAAACTATCCCAAACACCATTAACTGAAAAATTTGGAGTTACCTGTAGTTCAGCATTAACTTCTTGTTCAGTACCAGTACCCACGCCTACTGTACTACCCACTGAAAGCTCTAATTTCTTCCCAATTTTTTTCTTAATTACAATTTTGGGTGAAACAGCAGAATCAGTATCTGTCCTCGGCCTAAAAACACTGTTCCCTGTCTGAGGATTTACAGATTCGTCCAGCTGTATTTCAAAACCCGTTTTGTTCTGTATATCACGGTTAAAATCTAATGAGTTGAGTAAAATTCCAAACGCCTCACTCTTTTCTACAGTAGATCGATCATTCGCACCTAGCTTTTTGACATCTTCAGAACTAAGCCCCATAGTGAGCAAAGAAAGAATTTCATTTTCAAGCATTGCTGGGTTAGATGTTAACTCAATCTTAGGTTGACTCATGGTTCCAGAAGCAAAAAGTTGAACTTTTGTTTGACCAATCTCAGCAACTGCAGTCAAACTAAATTTAGGATTTATGACAGTAGGATTTTCAAACTGCACTGTTCCAGATTGAATTTGAAAAACTTTATCTTTAAACAACATTTTCCCCTGCACCACTTCCGCCGACCCTAAAATTCTAGGTACGTCTATTGTATTAATCACTTTAACTTCCCCACTCAATTCTGCATCGAACAATTCATTTTTTATAAAAATTTCTTTTTCGGCTGTAGCATTAATATCTAAATTAAAATAACCTGCATCACTTTCCTCACTCTCGCTCGCAGGAGGGATAAACCTTGCGGTTTTCAATGAAACTCCCTGATTTTGGCCTAATATTTTTTCTTTAGATAGCGCAGAGCTCGCAATTACAGAACCGTCAATTAGATATGGGGCTGTCTCACCTGCCACATGAAGTTTCCCGTTCGTTTTGATATATTGGAAAGGGTAAATTTTCAGTTTATTACCATACAAGGAAATATCAAGAGTGATACTGGGATACTTATTCCAATAAAATTTTATCATTCCATTAGAAAAGATCTGGCCCTGAGCTAAATCACATTTAAAATTACGAATATTCAAAATATTTTGTTTCAACTGTAAAACTCCTGAGACATTTTCAAATGGACTTTCCAACGATGGACTTTTGAAACGAATACTATCTAATTCAGCCTTTCCAAATAGACTAGGCTCAAGAACAGTTCCAGCAATCACAAAGTCTAATTGAGCCAACCCTGATGCCTGTGAAACCGTAGACGTAAAAAACTCCATAACGGAAGCATCCACATTGCCTGTGACAACACCATCTAAAACAGTATCTAGCGCTCTTATAGACAATATAGCTTCACCTTCCTTTCCCTGAATACCAAGCTGAGTCAGAGGAAAAGTTCCATTATTTATTTTGACAACAAATGGGTGTGAGAGCTTAAACTTAGATCCTGTTTTTGCGAGTGTGTAGTCAATTAATTCGATTTTCCCATCTGAGTGACCAAAGTCCCCAGTTTTGAAGTTAAGATTCAAACCACCTGAAACTGTTCCTGATAAAGTAGTGTCAATAATACTCTTTGGATTTAACAATAATAATAAAGTTGAAAAATCTAAATTCTTGCAAAAAGCATGTACGGAAGAATTGGCTCCATGTTTCGAGTTATAACTAAGATCAATAATCCCTTGTCCATCAAAAACATTTGTTTTTAGAGTCAATATACCCTTAGAAGTACCGAGATCAAAAAAACTTGATGGCATAGAAACTCCGCGAACTACTACTTCGGTAACATTAATTCTAGTATTACTCTCAATAGCATCTTC
>JAHFAB010000240.1 GCA_023250795.1 Bacteriovoracaceae bacterium | reverse complement strand
ACAACTAAAACTTTTGCGAATATATTGATGGACTCTGTTGAAAAAGTAAACGTCTATCAATCTCAAGCTGATCAGGCAGTCAAAGAGTTATTGGCAGGAAGATCTAAAAATATTCATGAGACCATGCTTGCAGTTGAGCGGGCAGATGTCTCGCTAAAACTCATGATGCAAGTGAGAAATAAAGTACTCGATGCATATAGAGAAATTATCAGAATGCAAGTTTAGGAGCTAAAACGTGGGTGATTACTTAAACAAAGTGGTGAATCAAATTCTTGAATTTGTGAAGGGGCTTTCTCCTGGCAAAAGGATTGCCATGGGCGGAACCGCTTCTGGTATTATTTTTGGAATTGTTTCACTATTTTATTGGGCAGGAGATAAAACATTTCAGCCACTGATGTCTAATATGAATCCAGATGACGCAGCTAATATTATCCATGTCTTAAGAGATAAGCATATCCCTTTTAAGGTTGACCCGACTGGAAAAACGGTTTCAGTGCCTCCAGAAAATCTACTTGAGTTGAGGATGGATTTGGCTTCGATCGGTCTTCCGCAAGCTAATGTAGTTGGTTACGAAGTTTTTGATAAGCAAAATCTAGGAACAACCAGTTTTGTGCAAAAAGTAAATCAAAAAAGAGCTCTAGAGGGAGAGCTCATGAGAACAATTGGTGCAATTAAAGGTATTCGAAGATCACGCGTTCACTTAGCAATTCCTCAAAAAAGTACTTTTGTAGAGGATCAAAAAAAAGCAACTGCATCAGTTGTTTTAGATTTAGAACCTGGGATTAATCTTTCTGAAAAGCAAGTGTTTGGTGTCGGAAATCTAGTCGCTAAAGCAGTCGAAGGTATGGATATTGCTGATGTGGTGATTGTGGATTCTAATGGGAAGACACTCTCTAAAAATCATCACGATCCTCTTTCTATAATGACTGCAAATCAGTATGATTTTAAACAAAAATATGAAGAAGAACTAGAAAAACGTGTCGAGGGAATGTTAGCAAGAATCGTTGGAGAGGGACGTGTAGTCGCTCGAGTAAGTGCTGATTTGGATTTTTCTCAAGTCAATGAAACGCAGACAATTTTTGATGCCGATGGGTCAGCTGTTCGTTCTGTTCAGAAAAATACGAAGACGATGGAGGGTACACGTCCGAGTGCGAGTGGTTTAGCAGGAGCAACCTCAAACACTCCAGGACAAGCACAACCTGGCAATCTACAAGTTAAAAATGATACAAAAATGAATGATGAAGTGACCAACTTTGAAGTTCCACAAACTATCAGAAAAACTACAAAGCCAACTGGAACGCCAAAAAAACTATCTGTCGCTGTTTTAGTAGATGGGAAAACTGTCAAAACTACTGGAAAAGATGGGAAAGTAGAAACTAAAGTAGAGCTTTGGGGAGCAGATAAGCTTAAAGAATTCGAAGACATTGTGGCTAGCGCAACGGGTATTGATAAGAAAAGAGGAGATATTCTCGAAATTAGAAACATGGAATTTACTCGAGAAGATTTCGAAGAGGCCCAAAAAATTATCACAGAAAATGAACGAAAATCTTATATCCAAAACATGGTTATTTATTTTGTCGTTGGTCTTATCATTCTACTCTTCTTTGTTTTGGTAGTTAGACCCTTTATCAAGTGGATTACAGAAAATACCTCTCATAGTGTCGATGCATTTCTGCCTCAGACTATTGAAGAGTTGGAAAAAATCCAAAAAACAGAAACGTTACCTGAGATTGAAGAAGTTGTGCCAGTTTTACCTGATAAAGTCGATCCTGAAAAAGTAGAGGGCGACATGATTAAGGAAAAAATTGTTACTTTAGTCGATGCTCACCCACATAAAGCAGCACTTATTTTGAGAGATTGGTTACATGGAGAGGCATCTAAAAAAGCAAAAGAAGAAGAAGAAAAGGGAAGTGCAAAGTCTGCATAAATTTGAGGAGATCGGATGCCCTACGATAATTATGAAGAATTATCAGGATTAGAAAAAGCAGCCCTATTGCTTAACGTACTTGGTAATCAAGTAACTGCTCAAGTCTTTCGAAAGATGAAAGATAATGATGTGAAACGAATGGTTGGAGCAATGGCCCAGATTTCCAAAGTACCTATTCCAGTCGTTAAGCAAGTCTTAGAAGATTTTTATGTGGAAATTGCAGAAGAAGAGTCGCTCATTTTTGGTCACGCACAAGGAAGAGATTTTGTTTTAGCAACATTAGGAGAAGAGCGAGCAAAAACTGTTCTGGGTCAGCTTTCTGTAATTGAAGGAAGCAGAACACTTGAAGCATTAGAGCTTGTGGATTCTAGAACTTTAGCAAACTTCCTAGTTAATGAGCACCCACAAACCATCGCCCTTATTTTGGCTCACCTAGAGCCAAGTAAAAAATGTGAAGTCCTGAAGAGATTACCTGAAGCAATACAAACAGAAGTTGTATTGAGAATTTCAAATTTGGATTTCATTTCTCCTCACTTGATTGCTCAGGTCGACGAAGTGTTGAAACAAGAACTTGCAACACTGGGTTCTATCGACACTCAACACTTGGGAGGAGTCCAACCAATTGCCGAAATGTTGAACGTGATGGACAAAACCAGCGAACAAAATATTATGGCAAGGGTCGAAGAAAAAGATCCTCAATTGGCCGAAGAAATCAGAAAACTCATGTTTGTTTTCGAAGATATTGCTTTTATCGACGATCGTGGGATGCAAATGCTCCTCAAAGATGTGGCTAATGACAAATTAGTTATTGCTCTCAAGACAGCTCCAGAAGAAATAAGAGACAAGATTTTTAGAAATATTTCAAAGAGAGCTGCAGAACTTTTACGCGAGGACCTAGAGGCCATGGGGCCAGTACGCTTATCGGATGTCGAGGCTGCTCAACAGGAAATTGTCAATGTGGCTAAACGTCTTGAAACTGAAGGTAAGATCATCATTAGTCGTGGCGGAGAGGCGGATGCTCTAGTTTGAACTCTAAATTTAAACCTCAATCCAATTCAAACGACAGTCAGTCTTTAGATCCAGGATCTGAAGGTGAGTTTCGTATATTAAAAATAGATTCTGGTAAAAAGCCAATAGTCACAGAGTTCACATTTGATAAAATAAAATCTTCCGAACGAGAAAATTATAGCGCTGTAAAGAAAAAGTTTGGCGCTATGGCTGCAACTGATTATGATAGAAAAAAATTAAAAGAAAAATTATCAGTAAAAGATTCTAGATTCTCAATCAATGCTATTTCTAAAACTGCTCTATCTATTGATGAGGAAGAGCTTAGGGCAATTGAGGAAAAAGTGAAGAGAAGAGTCTCTGATCTTTCCGAAGAAGCTAAAGAGAATGCTTTTACAATCGGATATGAAGAGGGCTTGAAGAAGGGCTATAAAGAAGCTTATGAAAAACATCAATTAGAAGGAAAAAATAAAATAGAACAATTTGAAAAATTTATTTCAGAATGTGAATCTGCAAAAAAAGATCTGTTTATTGCAAATGAAAGATTTCTTATAGAGATAGTTTTTAGAGTCGCACGTTTGATATTATTAAAAGAATTGTCAACAGATCGTGAATATATTCTAAGACTAACGAAAGAATTAATAGAAAAAGTAGGTGTTAGAGAAAATATTAAAATTAGATTAAACGCTGAAGACATGGCAACAGCTGTTCAGCTCAAAGAAGGTCTTGAAAAATCATTAGGAGTACTTACAAATCTGAGTGTTGAAGTTTCTAATCAAGTTCATCGAGGTGGATGTATGATAGAGACTGAGTGGAATGCAATTGATGCCAGTATTGAGACTCAACTACAGGGGATTTATGCTGCGTTCATTGGATGAAAGATTAGGGCGTGCACTTTTTTATCATTCTGCAGGAAAAGTAACAAAGTCTTTAGGGTTAATTTATGAGGCGCATCTGCCTGGGGCTTCAGTTGGGAGCATTTGTCGAATTTTACAAAATGCAGATACTCGATCTGAGCTTGGTGTAGATGCAGAAGTGATTGGCTTTAGAGATAAACGTGTGATTCTCATGCCTTTCGAAGATGCTCCGAGTGTGAATAATGATAGTCTAGTTGTATTAAGAGAAAGAGCTTCTACTGCCTTAGTTGGAGATTTGCTTTTGGGTCGAGTGATTGATGGGCGTGGAATACCTATCGATGCTAAAGGACCGTTATCCATAAAGCAAGGCAGGCTCGAAGAACGGAGCCTTTATCAAAAACCATC
>JAHFAB010000239.1 GCA_023250795.1 Bacteriovoracaceae bacterium | reverse complement strand
AAATACTTCCGAATAAAATTCATCGCCTCGTGAAAATTTCCAAAAGCCTCAGCCTTTTCAATGGGGTTCTCTAAGTTGTACCCATAACTCGAAATAAACTGCCCCGCTTCTTCGAGTGTAGCAATGAGAAATCCCTGGTTCGTATCAATGGACGATTTCCCACTGATAATGATGTCGAGGACTTCCCATTTAAAATCATATCGCTTCCGTATCATCTCTAACGCCATCTTAGGACAAAGCTTAGTCGAATCATGGCCAAGCCCACAAGTAAGATTCTTCAAATAGAAGAAGCAAGGCGTCATCAGAAAGCAATCTCTTGCCTTAGCAAATGAGGGGAGCTACATTGTGACGATGCGTAAATTTTCCGCATGGACGATTGCCACAGCCCTTGGCTTTGGGCTCTCTCCAGTCGCACCAGGAACAATGGGAACTCTTGTGGGAGTTGCCGTCGTTTATTTTTCAAATCCCCTCCAGCTCAGTTGGAAAGTTCTCATTTGGAGTGTTTTACTCGTCTCTGGAACTTGGTCAGCCAGCGTCATAGACCACCTCACTCACAAGAAAGACAATCAAAAAATAGTCATAGATGAGGTAGTAGGCTACGGCATCACTGCTTGGACCGCACAAAATCATTGGAGTACTTTGATTGCCGCGTTTTTATTATTTCGTTTTTTTGACATCTTTAAACTTCCCCCAGTCCGACAAATAGACCAGTGGTCCAAAAATCGGACTGTTTCTAAAAGCTTCTGGAGTGGTTTTGGAGTCATGGCAGATGACTTAGTTGCAGGGTTTCAAGCGCTCCTAGTCATTCTTTTTTTACAATTGCTCCAACTCTTACCCTAGTGGTACGGTCTTTGCTTGATCAGAAACTGAATTAAAAATTCCTGAGGCCAATAACAATCCTCAGAACTATTCATATATAAACGGGAGAATAAAAATGCAAATGACAGAACGAGCACCCACGCTAGACCGTGGGGATATAGGACAAAAAAACAAAGCGATTGAACTCGCAGTTCAAGCAATTGAAAAACAATTTGGAAAAGGCTCCATCATGCGACTGGGAGAAAATGAGTCTTTAGTGGCTCAAGATATTCCAGCGATTCCAACAGGATCTTTGAGCCTGGATATTGCGCTCGGAATTGGAGGTTTACCCCGAGGCCGTATTGCAGAAATCTATGGACCAGAGGCCTCTGGAAAAACCACACTCACTCTGCACGCCATTGCAGAAGTCCAAAAACAAGGAGGCGTTGCTGCGTTTGTCGATGCGGAGCACGCACTCGATGTCAACTACGCAAGAAAACTCGGTGTAAAAACTGATGACCTTTTGATTTCTCAGCCTGACACTGGAGAACAAGCCCTAGAAATTGCCGACATGCTCGTGCGCTCAGGAGGGATTGATCTTTTAGTCGTAGACTCTGTGGCAGCTCTAGTTCCTCGAGCTGAAATCGAAGGGGAAATGGGAGATTCACACATGGGTTTACAGGCCAGGCTGATGAGTCAGGCTCTCAGAAAACTCACAGGCTCTATCAATCGAAGTCGGACCTTGGTCATTTTTATTAACCAAATCCGAATGAAAATCGGAGTCATGTTTGGCAATCCTGAAACCACCACCGGTGGCAATGCTCTGAAATTCTATTCGTCTGTTCGACTGGATATCCGTCGAATTGCAGCGCTCAAAGACGGAGAGAATGTAATCGGAAATCGCACTCGAGTCAAAGTGGTCAAAAATAAAATGGCCCCTCCTTTCAAAGAAGTCGAATTCGACATTCTCTATGGCGAAGGGATTTCAAAAGAAGGTGATCTTTTAGATTTGGCTGCAAATCTCAATATAATCGACAAGAGTGGGACATGGTACACCTACAAAGAAGAGCGCCTCGGGCAGGGTCGAGATAATTCTCGCACGTACCTCAAGGACCATCCAGAAATCATGCTCAAGGTTCGGGAAGAGGTCTTGAAGAAATCGGGGATTACGTTCAAATCCGCACTCCCCACAACTCCAGCAACCGCTAGCACTGTTCCAACAAAGGGCACAGTTCTTGCTTCAGCAACTGCGGCTAAACCCGTAGCCATTCAAGCAGCTCCCAGCAAAATGCAAGGGGGTGCTCTAGCGGGTAAGAAGTAAACCCATTTGCCTAAAGAGGCAGGAAGGAATTTTTTTATGAAAAGAAAACCAGAGAACACAAAGGGGAGAAAACTTGAAGAACTTAAGTTTCCCCCACAGCAGAAAGACCTTCCTGCCTCACAAGGCATGCTCCAACTCGTCCGCAAAGAAGTCAAAATAGAGATCCGCGAACTCCGTTCAGAAATGAATGGCAAGTTTAAGCAAGTGGATGCGAGATTCGATGAAATCAATGGCAGATTCAACGAGATGGATGGCAAATTCCATTTGATGGATGCAAAATTCGACCAATTGAGTGCAGATGTGTGCCGGATTGGGATTCTCATGGAAGAACAAAACTCCAGAAACCAAATAGTCCTAGAAGGCCTGACTGGCCTGTTCCAGAGACAAGACCGACAAGAGCAGAGAATGGATCACCTAGAGGTAGAAGTTCACTCCTATTTCAAACACAGAGTTTAACCCAAGAGTAATCATCATGAAAACAGCTGAAATTCGTTCCTTATTTTTGAAGTATTTTGAAAGCCAGGGACATGCCCTCGTTGAAAGCTCTTCTCTTGTCCCCCAAAATGATCCCACCCTCCTGTTCACAAACGCAGGGATGGTCCAGTTCAAAGATGTATTTTTAGGAAAAGAGAGCCGCCCCTATAAGCGCGCCACCACCTCTCAAAAATGTGTCCGCGCCGGTGGAAAGCACAACGATTTAGAACGCGTGGGTTTCACTGCAAGACACTATACTTTTTTTGAAATGTTGGGAAATTTTTCCTTCGGCGATTATTTCAAAAAAGAGGCCATCCATTTTGCTTGGGAATTTGTGACTCAGAAACTAAATCTCCCTAAAAATCTTCTGTATGTCACCGTTTACGAAAAAGACGATGAAGCCGCCGAGATCTGGGAGAAACAAGAAGGAGTGGCCAAAGATCGAATTTATAGATTCGGTGAAAAAGATAATTTTTGGTCCATGGGTGACACCGGCCCCTGCGGGCCGTGTAGTGAGATTTTTATCGATCGAGGAGAAAAATACAGCTGCGGGAAATCCACCTGCGCTATGGGCTGTGATTGTGACCGGTACATGGAGTTTTGGAATTTAGTTTTTATGCAGTTCGATCGAGATTCTAGCGGAAAGCTCACCCCTCTTCCAAAACCATCCGTTGATACGGGCGCTGGACTCGAACGTCTCGCTCTCATCTTACAGAATGTGGACACAAACTACGACACAGATGGGTTCCAGCAAATTATTTCTCAGACTGAACTCTTATCAAAGGTAAAGTATTTGCCAAATGATCCCCTCGCTGTTTCATTTCGAGTGATTGCTGATCATTCGCGCGCAACAACTTTTCTTATGAGTGATGGAGTTCTTCCCTCGAACGAGGGAAGAGGCTATGTCTTACGTCGAATCATGAGAAGAGCGATCCGACATGGAAAGAAACTAGGATTTCAAGCTCCCTTTCTCTTTCAGACAACCCAGTTTGTCATTGATCAAATGGCCGAGGCTTATCCTGACCTCAAAGAAAAAAGAAAGTTTATAGAAAAAGCAGTCTTTGCTGAAGAAGAGCAGTTCCTAAAAACACTAGAAAGAGGCTTAATTCTTCTCGATGAAGAAATCACAAAACTCGGAAGTACTAAAACTCTTTCTGGAGATATAGCGTTCAAACTCTATGACACGTATGGGTTTCCACTGGATCTCACCCGAGTCATTTGTGAAGAAAAATCCCTTTCCTTAGAAGAAACCCAGTTTGAAAAACTCATGGGTCGACAAAAATCAGAATCCAGAAAAAATTGGAAGGGCTCTGGACAAGAATCTGTCAACTCGGATTACCTAAAGTTAGCGCAAGACCTCAAATCAAAAAACAAGCTCCCCAGATTTGTGGGTTATGAAAAAATGCATTCGCAGGCTGAGTGCTTAGCCGCCTTAGAACATGGGGAGGGAAATCTACAAGCCGTATTCTCTGAAACGCCCTTCTATGCTGAAAGCGGAGGACAAGTGGGGGACCGGGGGAGAGTGAAAGATCTCCATGGAGCTTTTGAGGCAGAAGTCAGCGATGTTCAAAAGCCCGTCCCAGAACTCATTGTTGTCCACCTAAAAA
>JAHFAB010000238.1 GCA_023250795.1 Bacteriovoracaceae bacterium | reverse complement strand
GAGCTTAAATTTAATACCGGTATGAATCGCCTAGGCATTTCCATGGGATTAGCTCCGAAAACCGCTCAGGCTCTCAGACCGAAGCATGCCACAGCACTGCCTAATGGGATACTCTCACATTTAGCTCTAGGTGAAAATCCGAGTCATAGGTTGAGCGTGAAGCAACTCGAAAATTTTATTTTTTTAAAAAAAGAATTTTCCGGGCTTTCCCCTAAAATCCATTTTCATTTTGCCAATAGCGCTGCCATTTGGAATCGCTCAAATTGGGCACTTGATGATTTGACAGATGTGGTGCGACCTGGGATTTCACTCTACGGAATTCCACCCTGGGATCAAGCTCCCGTGCGGGGACTGGTTCCTGTGATGAGGTTGAAAGCACAAGTGATTGCGGTTCGAAATTTGAAAAAAGGTGAGTGCGTAGGCTACGGCGCCCATTATAAAGCAGAGACTTCACACTCCATGGCTATTTTATCGGCTGGGTACGCCGATGGATATTCGCGTCGCCTGAGTGGGGATAAAGCTCAGGGGGTTTTGGGGACGATCAGTATGGATCTCTGTGCGATCCGGTGCTCACCCCAAACGAAAGTGGGGGATTGGGTCATTCTTTGGGGGCCGGAAACGGATCTTTGGACTCAAGCGAAGGGAATTGGAACCGTGCCCTATGAACTTTTGACTTCTGTCTCAAACCGGGTAAAAAGGATGTATGTCTGAATCTCAATCTAGAAAAGCAGCGGCCGTCAAACTTGTGGATGTGTATAAGACATTTCGCGGAGGGCGGGATGAGGTTTTGAAGGGTGTTTCGTTAGAATTCCCTGTCGGGAAGCTCACCTATATTTTAGGATCTTCTGGAGCTGGAAAATCGGTTTTACTCAAACATATTTTGGGGCTATTGAGGCCAGATTCTGGTCATGTTTGGGTCGCTGGAAAAGATATGTCCGTGCTCAAGGGCACAGCACTTTCAGAGCATCGCCTGGTTTTTGGGATGCTTTTTCAAAATGCGGCATTATTCGACGATATGACGGTTTATGAAAATGTGGCTTTTCCCTTGAGGGAGCATACGAAAATGAAAGAAGAAGAGATCGAACAGGCAGTCAAAAAATCTTTGGCTATTTTAGGGATGACTGAAGGATTTGACAAATATCCAAACGAGCTTTCAGGTGGAATGAGAAAGCGGGTGGGCTTGGCCAGAGCGATTATTCGTGAACCCTCCATCTTACTTTATGATGAGCCTACCACCGGGCTAGATCCAGTGACCCGAACCACTGTGGATGAACTCATCGAAACACTCAAAAGAGAACTCCAGTTGACCTCTATTGTGATTAGCCATGATATACCTTCAGCTTTGCTTTTAGCGGATTACATCGCCTTTTTACACCAAGGGAAAATTGTTTTTTGGGGGAATCCAAAAGAATTTCGACATGCCGATCATGAGGCCATCCAAAGTTTTTTACGGGCTGAACAAAGAACCGTTCAGGCATTGACGAGTTAATATGGACCAGTGGTTGATTCGCACCAGCCGAAATCAGATCACAGGCCCTTTTTCTAAGGTTCAAGTGTGCGAAATGATTTTGGAAGGTAAGCTCGAGTTTGATGATGAGATCTGTCTGTCCAACCATTATTGGCTTGCTCTTTATGATCGTGCAGAAATCAAAAAACAATTGGGGATTGAAGTCTCCCTATGGAATAAAGATCCAGATGAAGAGCCTACAGATACTCAGACTGAAACTTTGACAGAGCAGATGAGAGCATCAGAACCTAGGCTTGTGACCTCAGTTCATGAAAGACAGCCTTTTTGGATGAGTGCCCGGTGGTACCTCATTATCGGTGGGGTTGTTCTGATCTTGGCTTCACTTCGGCTTTTGGGGTTAGTACCTTTTATCTAAAAACAACAGATCTGCTAGAATTTCTTTGGGTTTTGTTTTTTCAACCTGGGCGTTGAGTCGCTCCAATATTTGATGTTTGCGATGATGGAGTTCTGTTTTCCAGATCGAGTGATCGACTTCTACCCAAAGAACTCCTTTTTCAACTCGTACTGTTCTCGTGTGTTTTGAAATGAGGGGGCCTACCACCTGTTCCCAATGACTGAGTGCTTCTGCTTCATCAAGGCGTTTTGAGAAAGAGGCGTGCTTTGATTTTATTTTTTTCAGTACTTCTACGAGAGAATCGAGTCCCATTTTACCTCCCCTTTCTACTTTAGTACCCACGTGATTAGGACACTCTTTTTTAACTCCTGAAATTCCTACTCAATCCACTAAAAACTGACTGGGTACTCACTTTGGAGAGTAGAAATACCAGTCAAGCTCTGCTAAGACAAGAATCATGCGCGCTGGATTCGTTTCTTTTGTATCCGGACTATTCCTTCTCACTGGGTGTGGATATACTTTCCAACGTGCCCAGAGCACTGTTTATGAAAAGCAGGGAGTGAGGAAGATCTTTGTGGCCCCACTTTTGAACAATACTTATAAAGCAGGGGCTGAAAACCTACTTTATAATGCAGCGGTCAAAAAAATTGCTATGTTCAGGAGTTTTACCATTGTTTCCCATCAAGAAGATGCAGACGCCATTCTCAAAGGGACAGTGACGGCTGCTGACTATGGGGTAGACGGAAGTACTGCGGCAAATCAACTGTTTGGAAATGATAAAATCCCAGCAGAAAGGCACGTGAGCTCTGGAATTTCGGTAGCAACCGGATACAGCGCGACTCTGGGGTGTTCTTTTTCATTGATTCGTTTGGTCGACAATAAGGAAGGTACAGGTCTTTGGGCGGGTTCCTTTTCTAAGAGTTTGCATTTTCCTGCGAATAATCAACTCGATGTTTTTGGAACGACCTCGGCTTTGATTAATGAGAGTGAGTTTGAGCGAGCGCTGAGGGATCTAGCAGACAGTGAGATGGGGGATCTGTACGAATCGATGTTCATGCAGTTTTGACGGGGCCATGAGAACAAAGGGGAGATATGCCTAAATTAGAACCGAAACAAATTCAAAAAGAATTGGAGCAGGGACTGCTCTGGCCCGTGTATTGGATTTATGGCTCAGAGGAGATGAAGTCGCGAGAACTTCTAAAAAAAATTCGAAAGACTGTGCACGGTGGAAATTCTTTTAGTCTACCCTTCAGCCTAAACGAAGAGATTCTCCAGGGCACAGAAATTTCTGGCGATACGATTTTAGATGCGGCTCAGAGTTATACGCTGGACGGCGGAATTCGGCTGGTGATCGTACGTGATGGGCACGCAGTGAGTGAAGTAGAAAAGACATCGGAGTTGTTTGGACCGAGCCGCCCTTGCGGAGAATTGCATTCTGTTTGTGTTTTCCTTTCCAAGGATTTGGATGGGAGAAAGAAATTTTCAAAACAGCTTCTTGAGAAAGCAGCCGTGGTTCCGTGTGAGCAGGTTTTAGAAAATGAACGAGAAGGTTGGGTCAAATACTTGGCCGAAGGCAAAAAGCTCCAGCTCACGCCCGTCTTGATTTTTCAGCTCAGTTCTTTGGAACCCTGGTCTTTGGATATTGTCGCTCAAGAACTTGAGAAATTTTCCATTGCCAGTTCCGCGGGTATTGTTGAATCAGAAATTGCTTCCCAAGTGCTCAGTCGAGGTGTGGGTGCGGACGAGAAAAGCGAAAATTTTGTAGAAGCTTTTTTTCAAAAAGACCTTAAGCGAGCCCTCATTCTGACTGAGTCTTTTGCTGCGCAACCAGAAGAAGCACTGCCACTTCTGGGTTTGATGGGGTGGAACTTGAGGCATCTAGCGCTTTTTTTATCGGAAAAAGAAAAGGGAGTGCGTAGTTTGAAGCTTAACCCCTACTTGTCAGAAAAGTTGGCTCGTTGGAGCAAACAGTGGAGTTTGAAACAGGTGCTAAAGACGCAGGTCCATTTGCAGGAAGTGGATTATTCGATTAAGCAGACGTTTCAGGATCCGCGGGGTTTATGGTCAAACTTTTTGATGGCGGTGGGGATGTGAGCCTGGTTTTTTCCAAGGTATCCTCATATAAAACAAAGAGCTTAAAATACGCAGTGATCATCCCTGATCCTTGGTCTCGACATCCTGTCGAGCCCCTATTGCGTATTTTAAGCTCTTTGTTTTATATGAGGATACCTTGGAAAAAACCAGGCTCACATCCCCACAGACAAGAACACTTGACTATACTCTGAAAAAGGCGGACAATATCAGAGTATGGTCAACAGAACTATTAACCCATCGAAAACAAACAGTTTTTTTCTTTTTGGGGCACGTGGAACGGGAAA
>JAHFAB010000237.1 GCA_023250795.1 Bacteriovoracaceae bacterium | reverse complement strand
AATGGCCTATATCGACGAAACGCTGAAACGCGGACTTAAGATCGATCAGTTTGCACCAAGGCTTTCTTTTTTCTTTGATGTTCACAATGATTTTTTTGAAGAAATTGCAAAATTTAGAGCTGCGAGAAGAATTTGGGCGAGAATCATGAGGGAAAAATATCATGCAGAAAACCCAAAGTCGTGGATGTTGCGTACTCACGCACAGACAGCGGGTGTTTCGCTGACCGCACAACAACCGTACAATAATATTGTGAGGGTGGCGATTCAGGCCCTTGCGGGTGTTTTAGGGGGAACCAACTCCCTTCATACGAACAGTATGGATGAGACTTTGGCTCTTCCCACTGACGAGGCGGTGATGATTGCGTTGCGCACACAGCAAATTATTGCGGAAGAAAGCGGTGTGGCCAACGTTGCAGACCCACTGGGAGGGTCCTATTTTGTGGAGTTTTTGACCAACAAAGTAGAAGGAGAGGCCCTTGATTATCTTCGAAGAATCAACGAGATGGGTGGGATGATCAAAGCGATAGAGCGAGGATTTCCTCAGTCTGAGATTGCTAATAGTGCCTATCACTTTCAAAAACAAATGGAGCTCAAGGAAAAAGTGATGGTGGGGGTGAATAAGTATTCTCTCCACGAACCAGAAAGAAAAGTAGATACACTCTATATTGATCGTGAGGTGGAAAAAAGACAGGTTCAAAAACTGGAAGCGCTCAAGAAAAAAAGACCAGCCGCAAATCATCGAGCAACGCTTCTGAAGGTAAAAGAAACAGCTCAGGCAGGGAAGAATTTATGTCCTTCGATTGGAGAAGCGGTGAAAGCATATGCCACACTCCAAGAGGTTTGTGATACACTGAGGAGCGTGTTTGGAGAATATCGAGAGGCAGGGAGCTTTTAGTAAATGGAATCAGCTAAAAAAATTCGCGTATTGGTGGCTAAACCAGGATTAGATGGGCATGACCGAGGAGCAAAAGTAATTGCGCGGGCACTTCGAGATGCGGGCTTCGAAGTTATTTATACTGGGCTTCACCAAACCCCAGAGATGGTAGTCAGTGCCGCAGTTCAAGAAGATGTTCACGTGATTGGTCTGAGCATTCTTTCGGGTGCTCACAACGTTTTAGTCCCAGAGATCATGGATGGGGTAAAAAAAGCGGGACTCACAGATGTTTTGTTTTTGGTGGGTGGGATTATTCCAGAAGAGGATCAGGCCGGACTTAAGAAACTTGGGGTCCACATGGTCTTTACTCCAGGGGCAAGCCTAAAAGAAGTGGTTGAATATATACAGAAGCACGCTCCCTCCAGAACATAGAAAAACCAATATAATCAATTTGTTGAATAGATCGTCTGTTATAACAGACAAAAAAGGCTAGACTATGTCTGTTATAACAGATAAAGTCTAGCTATGGGTCTAGGAGATGCAGATCTAAAAAAATCAGTCGACGAATGGCAGGCAGTCTACCAGAAAAATCTTAAAGGGCTTAAGTCACGAAAGTATTCGTTTCGAATTCATGAAAAAAGAAATATAGCTTCAGCCCTAATTGGTGTGAGGAGATCAGGAAAAACATTCGCTGCTATTGAGGCCGCAAAAAAAAGCGGGTTTGAAAGAGTTTTCTATTTTAATTTTGAGGACCCTCTTTTTACTTCTTATGGGACAGCGATGGACCTGGACCGACTCATTTCTGTTTATTCAGAGTACCACAATGGGACCCCAGAATTTGTCATTTTTGATGAAATACAAAACGTACCGGGATGGGAGAAGTGGGCTAGAAAAGCAACAGATATGGGTTTGTATCAGCTGGTAATCACAGGATCATCGGCAAAGATGTTGAGCTCAGAAATAGCGACCGCTCTTTCTGGGAGGTGTTTAGAAAAAAAGGTGTGGCCACTGAGTTTTGTAGATTTTTTACAGTTCGGAGGGGTCTCCTGTCGGTCTTCTGACGATTACTTGGGATACTTTCGAGAGTATATGCATTGGGGTGGATTTCCAGATGTTGTATTATCTGGAGACGAGAGCTTTAAAAAAGAGCTTTTGAGGCAATATCTGAGCGATATTGTGATGCGCGACATAATGAGTCGAAATGAGATTAGGAACAAAAGAACATTGGATCAGATTACAAACTATTATTTTACTAACTTGAGCTCATGTCACTCAGCAACGGCCGTAAAAAATGCTTTTCAAACCAATATAGAAACGGTTCAAAATTATACAAAATATTTGGAAGACGCTTTTTTAGTCTTTGAGGTGTGTAGGTTTCATCGCAACCTAAAAGTACAATCCAGAGATCCAAAGAAAATCTATGTGATAGACACGGGGCTTAGAAATGTTAACACAAGAACGTCCCAAGAGGAGACGGGCAGACTTGTCGAAAACATTGTTTTTATAGAACTGATGAGGTGTGGCGTTGAGGTTTATTATTTTAAGGAAACACAAGAAACTGATTTTTTGATTACTGAGCACGGTACGCCTGTTTCTGCGATCCAAGTTTGTGATTCGAATATGGAAAACACCAAAACAGAACAAAGGGAAATCAACGGACTCCTCGAGTGTCTAAGGAAAACGGGGCTTAAAAATGGGCTAATTCTCACTCGCTCTAGAGAAGAGAAAATAAAAATAGAAACTTTTAACATAGAAATGATTCCAGTATATAAGTGGTTATTAAATGAAAACAAAACCTTTGACTGAAAACGCACGGAAAGTTTTAGAGGCGAGATATCTCAAAAGGGACAAAAGCGGGAGGGTTGCAGAAACTCCTGAAAAACTTTTTGTACGGGTTGCGCGAGCGATTTCTGGTGTTGAGAAAAAAAACAAGAGCAAGTGGTGTGCCCGGTTTTTTGACCTCATGTCTTCTCTGCGGTTTTTACCCAATACCCCCACACTTCTAAATGCTGGAAAAAAAGAGGGTCAGCTTTCGGCCTGTTTTGTTTTGCCGATTGGGGATGCGGCTTCGATCGATTCGAGCGATGGGATTTTTAACACACTCAAAAACGCAGCAAAAATACATCAGTCCGGAGGGGGAACTGGGTTTTCCTTTTCTGCGCTTTCACAACCCATAGAAGCGATGCAACTTTATGATCGTGCAACAGAAGTCATCAAACAGGGTGGGGTTCGTCGAGGAGCAAATATGGCCGTTCTCGGCGTGGATCACCCAGAAATCCTTCGGTTTATAAACTGTAAAAGAGATCTAAAAGCGATTACAAACTTTAACATTTCAGTCTCCGCGACAGACCTGTTTATGAAAGAAGTCATGTCTGGAAAAAAAGAGGCAAAGAAGATTTTTGACCAAACGGCGGAAGCTGCATGGGAATGTGGTGATCCCGGGATGATTTTTATCGATCGGATTAATGAGTTTAATCCCACCCCACAAATAGGAAAAATGGAGAGCACAAATCCGTGCGGGGAACAACCGCTTCTTCCCTATGAGTCTTGTAACTTGGGTTCACTCAATTTGGAAAAATATGTGTTGGGGCAGGATTTGGATTGGTCTTTACTTCGAGAAGATGTTTGGAGTGCCGTGAGGTTTCTGGATAATGTGATTACTGCCAACGTTTTTCCGATCCCAGAGAGTGGAGAAATTACACTTAGGAACCGAAAAATCGGGCTGGGTGTAATGGGTTTTGCCGACGCGCTTCTCCGAAGGGATATTTTTTATGATAGCGAGGAAGCATGCTCTTTTGGTGAGAAGGTGATGGGATTTATAGAGAAAGAGGGTCTTGAGGCATCTACAGAATTGGCTTGCGAGAAAGGGGCTTTTTCGGCTTGGAAAGGCTCGCGCTGGCAGAAGCTTGGGTATCCCAAACTGAGAAATGCGACAGTGACTACTGTTGCTCCAACTGGAACGATTAGCATAATAGCGGGGTGTTCGAGCGGAATTGAGCCGATTTTTTCAGAAGTTTTTTACAAAAATGTTTTGTCAGGAGCTCGACTAGTAGAAAAGCATCCTGACGCAAGCACCGCGGCCTGGTGTCCAGCATGGAAAGTTTCAATCGAAGGACATGTTCGGATGCAGGCGGTTTTTCAGAAATATTCTCACAGTGCAGTTTCTAAGACAGTGAACTTGCCGGCGGGCGCTACGGTTGAGGATGTAAAAAAAGCATATTTGCTTGCTTACGAATTGGGTTGTAAGGGGATTACAGTTTATAGAGATCAAAGCAGAAAAACTCAGGTTTTAGAGTCAGTAGATCTCTGTGTCGATTGTTGAATGGCAGTTGCTCCCTGGTCCAGAATGCGTTAACTTACGCCAGATGCGGGTGTAGCTCAG
>JAHFAB010000236.1 GCA_023250795.1 Bacteriovoracaceae bacterium | reverse complement strand
GGAAGCTGACAGCTCGGGAGCGGATTGATTTGCTTTTAGACCCTGGGAGTTTTGTCGAACTAGATAAGTTTGTCACGCATCGCTGTTCTGATTTTCAGATGCAGGAGCAAAAGTACTTGGGTGATGGAGTGGTGACGGGCTATGGCACGATTGGGAGCCGAACTGTTTATGTTTTTTCCCAAGATTTTACTGTTTTTGGGGGAAGTTTATCGGGAGCTCATGCGTCTAAAGTTTGTAAGATCATGGATCTTGCCCAAAAAACGGGTGCTCCTGTCATCGGTTTAAACGATTCGGGTGGCGCGCGCATCCAAGAAGGGGTGGAAAGTTTAGGGGGATACGCGGAGATTTTTTGGAGAAATGTGCAATCCAGTGGAGTGATTCCACAGATCAGTGTGATCTTAGGTCCCTGCGCAGGTGGGGCGGTTTACAGCCCAGCGATGACTGATTTTATTTTCATGGTCGATGCTGTTTCATACATGTTTGTGACAGGTCCAGATGTGATCAAAACGGTGACGCATGAAGATGTCACTAAGGAGGCGCTCGGTGGTGCTGAAGCTCATAGTGAAAAAAGTGGTGTGGCCCACTTTTTAGAGCCTAACGAAAAAGTTTGTTTAAAAACGGTCAGAAAACTGATGGAGTTTTTGCCCTCGAATAATTTGGACTCAGCCCCACATCAGCCGACACAGGACCCAGTCGATCGTCCGTGTTTAAAAATTGCGAAAATTTTACCGGAGACTTCCAACCAACCCTACGACATGCGTGCGGTGATTGGAGATGTCGTAGACGACGGAGAGTTTTTAGAGGTTCATGCCAGCTATGCCCAAAATCTCGTGGTCGCTTTTGCCAGAATGGGCGGAAACACAGTGGGAATTGTGGGAAATCAACCGGCGCACTTAGCCGGGTGCTTGGATATTGCAGCTTCTCTAAAGGGCGCAAGGTTTGTGAGGTTCTGTGATGCGTTTAACATCCCGCTGATTACTTTTGTGGACGTTCCTGGATTTTTGCCAGGGACATCGCAAGAACATGGTGGAATTATCAAACACGGCGCTAAACTTCTCTATGCATTTGCAGAAGCCACAGTTCCAAAGCTTGCTGTCATTACTCGTAAAGCCTATGGGGGAGCCTATGACGTGATGTCTTCGAAGCATATTCGGGCTGACTTTAACTTCGCATATCCAACTGCAGAAATTGCGGTGATGGGACCAGAGGGAGCAATCAATATTCTCTATCGAAAAGAAATAGCAGATGCTGAAAAAGCGGGAAAAGTAAAAAACGAACGCCAACGTTTGACCGAACTTTATAAAAATACTTTTGCTAATCCCTATAAAACAGCCGAATTGGGTTATATTGACGAAGTAATCGTTCCTGAGGAAACGCGGAGACTTTTGATCAATGGCCTCAAACTTCTGAAGGGAAAAAGAGAGCGTGGACCTTCTAGAAAACATGGAAATATTCCACTATGAAGTCGCGTGTTCCTATTTTGATCGCCAATCGTGGTGAAATTGCTATTCGTATTGCGAGAACTTGTAAAGCG
Source organism: Bacteriovoracaceae bacterium (assembly GCA_023250795.1). Classification (GTDB taxonomy): domain Bacteria; phylum Bdellovibrionota; class UBA1018; order UBA1018; family UBA1018; genus JAHFAB01. Next base: position 2,727 of record JAHFAB010000236.1, on the reverse strand, counting down.
TTAGGTTTTCCTACAGTTGCTGTTTACTCTGATGCAGATCAGTTTGCTGAACATGTGCGTGTCTGTGATCAGGCTTATTGGCTTGGGGGTGCGGCGCCCAAAGAAAGTTATCTCAATGTTGAAAAGGTGATCCAAGCGGCTTTGCAGTCAGGTGCAAAGATGATTCATCCTGGATATGGTTTTTTGAGTGAGAGACCTCATTTTGTCGAGGCCTGTGAAAAAGCGGGTTTAGTTTTTATCGGTCCATCTGCAGAGAGCATGCGTTTGATGGGAGATAAGATCCAAGCTCGAGCGACGGTGGATTCTCTGAAAATCTCGCGTGTTCCTGGGAGTGCTGGGGCGATTTCTACAAGTGAAGAGGCGCTCAAGTTTGCGCGTGAGACGGGATTTCCCATTCTTTTGAAAGCTACCGCTGGAGGTGGGGGAAAAGGAATGAGGCGGGTAGATACAGAAAAAGAGATTGCGCAGGCCTTCGAAGGCGCTTCACGAGAAGCTTTGGGAGCCTTTGGTGACGGGTCTCTTTATTTGGAAAAATTTATTTTAGAACCGCATCATGTGGAAATTCAGATTTTTGGGGATGGAAAAGGTGGGGCCATACATCTCGGAGAGCGTGAGTGCTCTATCCAAAGGCGTCATCAAAAAGTTTGGGAAGAGTCCCCAGCTCCGATTTTGAACCGTTTTCCTAAAACCCGGGAGGCCATGTTCGAGGCCGCACTGAAAATCACCAGCCATGTGAAATATGCTGGGGCTGGTACTTTAGAGTTTATTGTAGATGGAAAGGGCCATTTTTATTTTTTAGAAATGAATACTCGACTTCAAGTCGAACATCCCGTGACGGAATGGGTGACTGGAGTTGATCTCGTTGCATGGCAAATCTTACTGGCTTCTCGGGAGCTCAGTTTTCCAACAATTCCAGAGAGAAGGGGAAGTGCGATCGAAGTGCGACTTTATGCAGAAGATCCTGAGAGTTTTTTGCCAGCTCCAGGGCCTTTGGATTTGATTGAGCTGCCATCGGGAGGGTTTGTGAGATGTGATTCAGCTTTCAAAGAATCGGGCGAAGTCAGTGTTCATTATGATCCAATGATTGCAAAAGTTTCTGTTTGGGGTCCCACTCGTGAACTTGCTATCGAGAGACTCAGAGTGGCCTTAGATGAAGTTCGGGTCGAATCTCCAAAAAATGGAAAAGGTATAAAAATTGGATCTCTGAAAACAAATCTCAGATTTTTACAAAAACTCGTCAGGCATCCTCAAGTTTTAGGGGGGGACACCACAACGGATCTCATCGCGAAGCATTCAGAGTTGACAAAGTCGCCCACAGAAGAAATGAGTCTTGAATCAGCAATTGCACTTTCTCTTTATCAGCTTTTAGAGGGATCGGTTCAGGCTTCCGTGGCATTAGATGAAAACGTAATCTCTCCATGGTTTTCACTTTCGCGAAGAGAAGGGTTGAGACCGTGAGTGCACTCAAAGGCAAAATCGGAAAACAAGAGTTAGAGTGGGTTTCTGTTCCACACGGACCTACAGGAACTGGGCATGTTAAAATCAATGGCTGCGCCCCAGTGGAAGTAAAATGGCGAAAAGATGCCCATGGCATTTGGATCCAATTGAAAGAAGGAGTTTTTGGATTTGATATCTCTGGAGAGGTCTTAGACGAAGGCGAAGTGAAGTACAATGTTCAAAAACGTGGTTTTTCCGAGAATTGGTCTCAGGTCGCATTCGTGCGAGAGGGAGAAGAGATTTCTCAAGCGACTTCGGGTGGGAAGAAAAAAGGGACTAAAATTAAGGCACAAATGCCCGGAAAAATTGTGCGCGTCTTGGTAAAATCTGGGGACCCAGTAGAAAAAGATCAGCCTCTCATGATCATCGAGGCGATGAAGATGGAAAATCAAATTCGCTCTCCTCAAGTGGGAAAAATTGAGCAAGTTCATGTCAAAGAAGGACAGGCAGTGGAGACGGGGGCTGAGTTACTGAGGATCGATGTATAATATGAAAAACGAATCTGCTAAAATCACGCGATCAGGTTTGCCTGTGCAGGAAGTGTATCACCGAGATAATTTGCCAGATAATTTGGGTGATAATTTGCCAGATCATTTGGCAAAAAAAACAGCGTTACAAGAGGAGCCAGGTCAGTACCCTTATACTCGTGGTGTTCAAAAAGATATGTATCGGGGCAGGCTTTGGACCATGAGACAATACGCTGGCTTTGGGACGGCCGAAGAATCCAATAAGCGCTATCATTATCTTTTATCGCAAGGGACTACAGGACTTTCAGTGGCGTTCGATCTACCGACACAGCTTGGATATGATCCGGATCATGCTAGGTCCAAGGGGGAAGTGGGTAAAGTAGGTGTTTCGATTTCTAATATCGAAGACATGCGCACGCTTTTTCGAGGGATTGATCAATCCAAAGTTTCCACTTCGATGACCATCAATGCGACTGGAAGTTTATTGTTCGCTTTCTATGTAGCTGTTGCCGAAGAAATGGGAGTCGATCTCAAAGAACTCAGAGGCACCGTTCAGAATGATGTTTTGAAAGAATACGTTGCGCGTGGAAATTATATTTACCCTCCTGCTGGAGCTCTGCGCATCACTACAGATATGTTTGCTTGGTCAGCCCAAAATACACCCAAGTGGAATCCCATTAGTATCTCAGGTTATCACATCAGAGAGGCGGGTTCGACTGCGGTCCAAGAATTGGCTTTTACTTTTGCCAATGCCATTGCCTAC
>JAHFAB010000003.1 GCA_023250795.1 Bacteriovoracaceae bacterium | reverse complement strand
AATAAGCATTGTCAAAATAAATCCATTAGAATAGGTTTAGAAAAACCACCATGTGTCTAAACCTATTCTTAGTTTTTAGTGCGGTTTTTTCATTCTCGGTCTCTTCCCTCGCCTCATCTAATAAGCTACAACTCACGCTCGAAAACTTCCTAGAGCAAGTCAAAGAAAACCACCAAGGTTTTAAGGCTTCACAGAACTTAAGTCAGGGGGCTTTAGAAAGATCTCAAGAAGGGGGGCTTCTTTTATCCCCTACTTTTTTTACCGCTGCACAGCTTTCCAGTGATGCGAAGAAAAACCCTCTTTTTGCTTATGACAAGGTTGCGCTCAACACCTATTCTTTAGGACTGAGCCAAACTTTCCTTTCAGGAACTCAGATCAAACTTTCCTATAATTTGAACTACACAAATTATGTTGGGCTTGCTCCCCCATTTTTTGAAGGCAAACCCATGTTTGAACTCACACAGCCCCTTTGGAGAAATAGCTTTGGATCAGAGACCAGACGCGCTCAAGAAGTCTTGGAGTCGGGCGCGCTTGCCACCCATTTTGGAGAAAGCTACAAACTCAAGCTCATCTTGTCGGATGCAGAAAGCACTTACTGGCGCCTAGTTTTAGCTAGACAAAATGTGAAAACACAAGAAGAGGGGGTATCCCGTGCTGAAAAAATCTACAAGTGGAGTTCAAATCGCAGTCGCTATCGCCTAGCAGACGAATCCGATACCTTACAAGCCCAGGCCGCTCTCGAAGTGAGAAAACTCCAACTCCAAGCAGCTCAGGATGAAGAAAAGTCTGCCTCCCGAGCGTTTAACCAAGCCAGACAAACCCCACCTTTACAAACCACAAACGACAACACAGTTTCTGAGTCGTTGGCTGAACTGGATTCTGAAAAAATAAAATTATTAGATATCCCCAAAAGAACTGATATTCGCGAAGACACTAAAGCCGCAGAACAGTTTGAAAGAGCATCAGTTGCCAATGCTCTTTCGGCTTTAGAAAGAGATTCTCCTACTTTTGATCTCTACGCTTCTTATGCACTCAATAGTAAAACAGCCACTCAAGGCTCTGCGATTTCTGATTCTTTCAAAACAGATCAGCCCACTCGAGCAGTGGGGATCCGACTCATTGCACCTCTCGATATTTTTCTCCTGAGTAAAATCCGTGGGGGCTGGCAGAAAGAAAGATCGGGTGCTGAACTTGCTTATCAGAGAAAGCTTTATGAACAAGAGCAAGACTGGACGGATTGGACGCGAAAATTTCAGGAAGCAAAGACGCGTTTTCAGCTTTCTCTGTCAATTGAAGAAATTCAAAAGAAAAAATTTTTCTACGAAAAAGAGCGTTTAGGCCGAGGACGATCAACCACTTATCAGGTCTTAGTTTTTGAACAAGACTTTGCTCAAGCCCAAATCTCAAGAATGCAAGCTCAAACCGAAATTTTACAACTCTATGCCCGACTCAAACTTTTTGGAGATGGCTCATGACTGAAAAAGAATATTCTTTGCCCGAAAGTGGCGGAAGTGGGCGAAGTCTCGCGGACCTATCCATCAAGCGCCCAACTTTCATCACCTGCGTGATCGTGCTGATGCTCGCTGTCGGCTACGTGTGCATGCAGAAATTAGGCATAGATTTGTTTCCTGATGTCACTTTCCCTGTCGTCTTTGTCTCCACTCCCTACTTAGGTGCGGGTCCAGAAGAAATCGAAACTCTCGTGACCAAACCCCTCGAAGAAGAACTCAGCTCATTGTCCGGGCTAAAGCGCATCACCTCCATAAGCCAAGAAGGAATCAGTGCTGTAATAGCTGAATTTACTCTCGAAACTAATATCAAATTTGCTGAACAAGAAGTCCGAGATCGAGTGGGATCTGTCAAAAGAAAACTCCCCAAGGATATTAGAGAACCCTCCATTCGAAGAATGGATCCAGCAGATCAACCCATTTTAATTTTAGGAATGAATGCTGATTTGCCTCCTGCAGAGCTTTTTGACGTCGCAAACGAAGTGATTCGCCCAAAACTTGAACAAGTAGGACAAGTCGGCCTTGTAGAAGTTCTGGGCGGAAGAAAAAGAGAAATTCAGGTCAATTTGGACCGAAATAAACTCAAAGCCAGAGAGATTTCTGCTAGCCTCGTAGCGAATCGCTTGGCGATTTCTGGAGAAAACATCCCAGTCGGAAAAATAGATCAAGGAGAACGCGAGGTCGTTTTTAGAACTCTGGGACAGTTTAAAAACCTAGGCGATATCGGATCCACGATCATTAATTTTTATGGAAATGACGTCCCTGTCACACTCAAAGATCTTGGAACTGTCACAGATGGACTCAGTGACGAAATCTCAAGAACTTACATCAATGGGAAGAAATCCCTTTTCATCTTTGCATTTCGTCAAGCGGGAGCCAATACGATAGCTGTGGTGGATGCCTTGAGAGCTAAGGTTGATCAACTCAATACCGACCTCAAGAATCAGCCTGGAAATCCACAACTGAATGTAGTGAGAGATGGTGGATCTTGGATTAGAGCCAATGTTCAAGATGTCAAAGAATCGATCTTTATGGGAGTGGTGCTCGCAGTCTTGGTAGTTTTTTTATTTCTAGGCAATGGACGATCCACGATTATTACAGGCCTAGCGCTTCCCAACTCTCTCATTGGAGCTTTTATCTTAATGGCTCTTGCTGGATTTACGGTCAATATCATGACTCTTTTAGCGCTTAGCCTTTCAGTGGGGCTTCTCATTGATGATGCTATTGTGGTCAGAGAAAATATTTTCAGACATATTGAGATGGGGAAAAAGCCAGTATTAGCCGCTCTCATCGGCACAGCTGAAGTCAGAATGGCGGTCATTGCTACTACGATGACAGTGATAGCAGTCTTTGGACCTGTTGGGTTCCTCAAAGGAGTGACTGGCCAATTTTTTAAACAATTTGGATTGACGATTTGTTTTGCAATGGCCATCAGTCTTTTTGATGCTCTGACAATCGCTCCGATGCTCTCCGCTTACTTCGCAGGAGTTTCCCATAAACGTGAAAAAACTGGATTATGGGACATGACTTTCGGTCGAGTTCTAAAAGCCTTTGGACATTTTCAGGATTTTTTAGAGAATCGTTATGAAAAACTCATATACTGGATCCTAAAAAGACCTTTTTTAGTTTTAGGAATGAGTTTGATGATCTTCCTGGGAAGCAGCTATTTGGTAAAATTTGTCCCAAAAACTTTTTTACCTCCTCAGGACGCCGGAGAATTTGCTGTGGGACTAGATCTTCCACCGGGAAAAAATCTGGCAGCGATGACCGAAGTCGCTCTCAAAGTAGATACTGTTGTCAGGTCAGTTCCTGAAGTAGAAACCACAGCTTTGACCATTGGTGGGAGAGATGGATCTCTCAACGTTTCAGATACTTATGTGCACTTGATCCCCTCTAAAAAGAGAAAACTCAACACAAGCCAAGTCAAAGATATCATCCGAGAGAAGCTCAAAGAATATGCCTACGCCAATCCAAAAGTGAGAGATTACGACGCAGTTTCCTCTGGACAGAGGCCTTTTACTCTGAACATTTTAGGTTCTGACCAAAATGATCTCGAAAAAATTTCGATGGCTGTTTTTGAAAAGCTAAAATCTCATCCCGGACTAAAGGATATAGATACGAACTTTAGAACGGGAAAACCGGAAGTCCAAATTGTTCCTGACAAACGAAAGCTTGAAACTCTGGGTATTTCCAGCCTCCTCTTAGGTCAAGAACTCAGAACTCAAGTTGAAGGAGATACTCCGGTTGTATTTCGAGAAAACGGGAGAGAATATGATATCCGTGTCCGACTTCAAGAAGATCAAAGGGATTTGAGAACTCAGTTTCATGAAGCTTATGTTCCAAATATCAATCAAAATCTCATTCGTTTAGCAGATCTCGCAAAACCTGTTTCGGCCGAGGGACCTGCGAAAATCACCCGGCAGGATCGATCCCGATACATTCAGATCAATGCCGACATCACTCCGGGAGCAGGCCTTGGGAACATCATGACTGATGTCACTCAGATTTTTGATAAAGAAATCAAAATGCCACCAGGGATGCGCTATGCATTTGTAGGGCAAGCGGAGAACTTCAAAGAACTCGGTGAGAGTGTAGCCATGGCCATGGGATTTGGGATTCTCTTTATTTTTCTCGTACTAGCCAGTCTTTACGAATCCTTTGTAACTCCGATGACGATCATGCTTGCACTACCGCTTGCCATTTGTGGTTCTTTTATGGCGTTATTTGTCACCGGACAGTCACTTAATATTTTTTCAATGATCGGAACGCTAATGCTCTTGGGGGTGGCCACTAAAAATTCTATATTACTTGTAGATTATGCCAATCAACTCATTGCAAAAGGTGTCGATCGATCCCAGGCGATAGCACAAGCAGGGAAAGTGAGATTACGCCCAATCTTGATGACCACGATGGCCCTCATCGCAGGAACTTCTCCTGTTGCCCTGGGTCTGAACGAAGCTTCTCGGCAAAGAACCAGTATGGGCATTGCCATCATCGGTGGACTCATCAGCTCTACTCTGCTCACTTTAGTTGTTGTACCAGCCGCGTTCTCGTATATTGACCGGTTTCGAGTGTGGAGTAAAGCGACACTGTTTAGGATAACTGCTGCGAAGGGTTAGTGGGTGCTGGCAGAAGTGGCTGGACTACCCCAGCACTTTTACACAGCTACCACTTCCAAAACATCTGGGATCGCTTCTTTTAATCGTGTTTCAATCCCCATTTTGAGAGTTGCGGTGGAACTGGGACAACCACTGCATGAACCTTGGAGGTACAAGTAAACCACGCCAGCTTCGAATTTTTCGAAAGTAATATCTCCGCCATCCATTGCAACAGCGGGGCGTATTTCCCGATCTAAGATATCTTTGATTTTCAGTTCAATGGCTGAGTCTCCCCCTTTATGGGCATCCGCTTGAACTTCACTCTCGTTCATCACGGGTTCGTTCTGGCTCAGATGAGTCTGTATTGTTTTAGAACATCCTTGATGAACTTTATCCCAATCTCCATCTTCACTTTTAGTCACAGTCACAAAATCTTTTCCAATCATGACTCCTGTGATGCCAGGGATGGAAAAAAGCTTTGCCGCCAAAGGGGATTTTTTTTCAGCTTCTTCTAATCGAGTAAAATTAGCTGCTCCCTTTTCTAATAACTGCCGATTGACAGAATATTTGAGCGTATTAGGGTTAGGAGTGAACTCCAATGAAACGTAAACATCAGTATGAGTCATAAAAACTCTGCCTTTCCTTTTCGATCTTGAGGTACAATATCCCAAATGGTGCCAAACACAATATACACTAAAAAATGCACTGAGTCACGTACTCGATTAAGAGAGCTTATTAGGAAAGCTCTCTTTTTTATGATTTTTCTCTATTGTTTTTGGCCTCTGATTTCGAATTCTAAAACACATAAAAAGAAAAACCCTAAACCTGAGCCTTCCGCTAGCCTTACACCAGAACCCCTTACGGTCGAAAAAATAGAGGGAACTAAAAGTGGGAGTATTTTTTATTTCAAAACCTTAACTTCTCAAAACTCCATAGCTCCTCTCCAAACCTCTCTCTATGAAGCCAAGCCTTTGGGGTTTATCAAACCTCCAGAGCCTGTCGGCCCATACCTGATACTGTCCGCTAAGCCGTGTGAAAATTGTCTCCACGATCAATCGATCTATCTTTATAACCTCGCCGAAAACAGCGTCTTTGGAAAAAAATTTTCACAATACGTTTATCCAGGAAAAATTATCGACACCAAAGAAAACAAAGTTGTTTTTGATTCACGTGCCTTTTTTGGAAAGTGCCTTCCAGAAAATCGAAGCCTTGAGAAATATTTTGAATCTCAAAACATCCAAAAACCATTCAAAGAGTTTTACATCGTCTTTCAAAAAGAAAAAGTGGATAGACGGCATGGGATGCAATTGAGCGTTTTTGTTGCTATCCCAGGTCAGAACTATATTCATGAAAAACTCATTGAACGCCACATGCCCCAATTGAGCTGGATTCTACAAAAAGTAAAATCAAAACAGTGCCATGAGATCGAAGGTCGAAACCGAAAAACCTTTTTGCAAGCTCTAGAATTAAAGATAAAAAAAGATGAGGATCTAATAGATGAAGAGCAAGACAGAGAGCCGGAAAAAGAAATAGAAGACGAGTCGTAGAATATACGAGACGAAGTAATCAAAGTACTCAGTTTATATAAGTCAGTGATGTCGGAGACGCACATCCATGTGCTCGCTGTGCTTATGTCCTTCCTGGACGCACACGCTCCTCACACTGACTTATATAAACTGAGTACTTTGATTACTTCGTCTCGTGTCTTGCTCGTACGATCGTCTTAATGTTTCCACGAACATTGAAGTCTCCCACCACCTCGATCTCCCAAGGATCTAAGAGTTTCACCAAATCATCTAAAACAATATTGACTACGTCCTCGTGAAAAACCCCCTGATTGCGGAAATGACCGATGTAAAGCTTTAGACTCTTGAGCTCGACACACCAGTGCTTGGGGATGTATTTAATATAAAGAGTTGCAAAATCTGGAAATCCACTTCGCGGACAAACACAGGTAAACTCTGGGCATGTAAACTCAACCCAGTAACGCCTGGTGGGAGTCCGATTTTCAAATCGCTCAAGTATGGTAGGTCCAGAAGGTTTAGGGTTCTCAGTCATAGGACTAGAGTACTAGCCGGTCAGAGGTCGTAAAGTCAAAAATAATTTCATCACTAGCAGCATAGCCTAAAACTCTTCTAATCTCTTTTTCTTGAGTCACCTTGCTTTTCTCAAGCTTAAGTCGTTCAGCGTCTAAGTGCTGAATGTCAATCTCAGTTTCATGGAGTTCGGACTCTTTAGAATTCAACAAACTTCTGAGCCTAAGAGCCTGAATGATTCCAGGTGACCCAATGAGGTTAGAAAACAGGCCTGTAATAAACAGGGTCCAAAGAGCAAAAACCGCCAGCCAAATCGAAGTGACAGGACGGTGTTTTCTTGTTTTTTTTCTCATTTTTCTCAAAAGTTAGTTTCCCCTATAACGAAAAGCCTTAATCCCCAAAAACTGGGCTCGGCTTCCGAGTTCTTCTTCTATTCTCAATAGTTGATTGTATTTTGCAATTCGATCTGTCCGTGACGCTGAACCTGTTTTGATTTGACCACAATCTGTTCCAACTGCGAGCTCCGCTATAAAAGTGTCCTCAGTTTCCCCGCTGCGGTGAGAAGAAATGGCAGCATATTTCGCAGAGGCTGCTAATTTCATCGTGTCTAATGTCTCAGTCACTGTTCCTATCTGGTTGAGCTTAATCAAAATCGCATTGGCCACTTTTTTCTCAATCCCTTTTTTTAGAAAAATAGGATTAGTTACAAACAAATCGTCTCCTACCAATTGAGAATTCGCACCCAGCTTTGAGGTAAGATACGACCAACCTTCCCAATCGTGCTCAGAAAGACCATCCTCTAAAGACAGGATAGAATATTTTTCTACCCACCGAGTATAAATTGACACGAGCTCTTGAGAAGAAATCTTCTTTCCTTCAAAATCATAATAGCCCACCCCGCTTTTAGAGGCAAACTCACTCGCCGCTGCATCTAGCGCTAAATAGATGTTACGCCCTAAAACATAACCGGCTTTTGAAATCGCCTGAGAAACACACTCGAGTGCTTGTTCATGAGGATGCTCTCCCTGAAAAAATGGAGCAAACCCTCCTTCATCCCCCACCCCAGTTGAAAGATTTTTATCATGTAATATTTTTTTGAGGTGGTGAAAAATTTCTGCACCTGCACGCAGAGCTTCTGAAAATTTTTGAAACCCTACTGGCACTATCATAAACTCCTGGACTGCAAGCCCGTTGTCTGCGTGTTTACCGCCGTTTAGAATATTCATGAGCGGTACTGGGAGAGTCACGCCCTTGCCACCCTGTATTTCTGCTATGTAGGCATAAGTGGGAATCCCTCTTTCCAAAGCACACGCTCTCGCAAAAGCCATGCTCACTCCTAAAATCGCATTGGCTCCCAATTTAGATTTACCAGAAGTCCCATCGAGTTCTATCAACCAATGATCTAATTCAGCTTGTGTCTTAATTTTTTTCCCCACAAGAGCAGGAGCTATTTTTTCTTGAACATTCGCAACCGCCCTGAGAACTCCTTTGCCTAAAAATCTTTTTGGATCTTGATCGCGAAGCTCTAACGCCTCTCCCTCTCCGGTCGAAGCTCCTGAAGGCACCGCCGCGCGCCCTGTCGCTTCGGCTAAACTCAGTTCTACTTCCACTGTTGGAAAACCCCTTGAATCTAAAACTTCTCTAGATTTGATTTGTTCGATTGTGTACATAGAGGATAATTTAACCCAGGTTTTGAATTTTTAACACTATTTTTTTGGTGCTATTTTATATATTTTTAGATGCAGTTAAACTTGACAACTGCATCACCCCATGTCATGCTCTAACCATGCGCACCACTATTACAATTTCAGAAGACTTACTAGAAGAAGCCATGAAACTCTCTGGTAAGCTTCACTACAGTGAGGCTGTTGTGACCTCCCTAAAAGACTATGTGAGTTTAAAAAAAAGACTGGAGTTTTTAGAGCTCCTTTTTAGTAAAAAACTTCCTCATACCCTAAAAAAAATAAAGCTATCTCGAAAAAAATCCAAATGGTCATCGTAGACACTAGCATCTGGATTAGTCTTTATCGTAAAGAGAACAAACCTATCAGTGAGTTTTTATGGTCCCTTGTCTCTAAAAATGAAGCTGCAGTTTGTGGACAAATATGGGTCGAGTTTTTAGGCGGCTTTAAAGATGATCGAAAACGCGAAAGCTATCAAAACTATTTTGAGAATTTTATGTTTTTAAATACTCAATATAAGGCTTACGTATTAGCAGCACAGTTTCTAGCCCATTATCCAAAACTGGGCTCTGGAGATGCAATTATAGCTGCAACCGCAATCACAGAAAAAACCCCCCTTTTCTCTCTCGACAAAGACTTCAAAATATTAATTCAACATGGCCTAGAACTCTTTGATGGTAATTTTTAACCGCCGACTTCCAACAATAACTTATTCAGAAAAAATAAATCTCTATTTTACAAGTATTCATTTTAAGAAAACAAGTTCGAAACACGCTAAAAGGGCTCGACAGGATGTCGAGACCAAGACTCACGGATGAGTACAGCGTGTTTCGAACTTGTTTTCTTAAAATGAATACTTCCAAAATCTGTAATAAATTTTTACTTAACAAGCTATTACTTCGTCTTCGTCGTTCCCTGGATCTGATTCACTGCATGAAAAGCTGCTGTTTTATAGGCCTCCGCTAGCGTCGGATAATTAAAAACACTTCGGATAAAATATCGAACATCTCCGCCAAAGGACATAACTGCTTGTCCGATGTGAATCAAGTCTGCAGCATTATCTCCAACAATATGCACACCTAAAATTTTCAAACTCTTCCGATCGACCATTAACTTCAAAAGTCCCCAGCGATCTCCCACAATCTGTCCTCGGGCTAATTCTCTATAGCGTGCTTTGCCCGCCACAAAATCTACTTTCTCTGCAATCAATGCTTCCTCTGTTTGACCTAAAATTGAAATCTCAGGGATCGTATAAATCCCGTAAGGATAAATCGTTGGCATCACATAATCTTGACCGCCCCAACTGTCTTTGATCTGAAAGGCATGACAGCATGCAATTCTCCCCTGCTCCATGCTCGTCGAAGCCAAAGCAGGAGCTCCTATCACATCTCCAACTGCGTAAATATTGGGAACACTTGTTCTAAAGTGGGGGTCGACTTTGATCAGACCTCTCTGATCCCTTTGGATTCCCAATGCCTCTAACCCCATATTCTCTGTATTTCCAAATCTTCCCTGGGCTATCAAAACTACTTCGGTCTCAATTTTTCGACCATTACTCAAAACTACATGCGTTTTTTCTAATTTTACTGCTTCAGTTTGAAGGAGGATTTCCATTCCCTGATGGTTAAACCGTTCCGTCAAATGATTGACAATCTCGCGGTCCACAGAGGCCAAAATTTCATGCCTTCGGTCCACCAAATAAACCTGAGTCCCAGCCATCGAAAACATACTGGCGTATTCGCAACCAATAATCCCAGCTCCGAGAACCACCATAGTCTTAGGTAGCTTTTTCAACTGTAAAACAGAATTACTATCAACCACTGTTTTTCCATCTACGGTCAAATGCTCTGGGGCTACTGGACGTGCTCCTGCGGCAATAAAAATAAAAGAGGCCGTTAATAAAACTGTGCCTGTGTCAGATTTAATTTCAATATCATTTGTAGAAATTAATTTTGCCCTACCCTGAAAAATAGTAATCCCATTTCTTGTCAATTGATTCTGAATAACTTGCTCTTCCCCGTGAACCACTCGTTCACAACGTTTTAAAAGTCTCTCGATCTCAGGGAGTTCCTTTTTCTTTGGAGTCACAGCTGCGTAATGTTCAGCCTCCTGGCCAAGGATTCCTTGAGAACCCAAAGAATAGCGATAGACGGATTCTCGAAAAGATTTTGAAGGCAACGTTCCTACGTGCACACAGCCACCCCCGACCGTCTTATATTCTTCGATAATAGCCACTTTTTTTCCAGCTTTAGCGCCCTGAAGTGCTGATCTCTGTCCAGCAGGTCCTGATCCAATCACGACTAAATCAAAAATCTGTTTCCCCACACTCATCTAAGCGGCTTCCTTTTTTGGGATAACCTGAACGTACCAGGAAGGAGGAGTGAACTTCTCTTTTGGATAAGGCAGCTGATTCATCTCAATTTCACCCATAAAACTGGGAATGTACCCCGTGGCAATAAGCTCTCCAATGACCTTTCCGTCGGGAGATTTGCCACGTTGAATAAATTTAAAAATATTCTTTAGAATATATTTTCCAGAATCCTCTATATCAGAAAGAACTTCTGCAATATGAGTGACCTTTCGAGTTCCATCAGTCATACGTTTGATTTGCAAAACCATATGAATGGCTGAAACAATCTGCCTTCGAATGGCAGCCACAGGTACTTGAGTATCCCCAGTCATCGCCAAAGTCTCGACTCGAATCAATGCGTCGTAGGGAGTGTTGGCGTGAATCGTACCCATGGATCCATTATGTCCTGTATTCATCGCAGTAATCAAATCTAAAGCTTCAGACCCTCTCACTTCTCCTAAAATGATTCGATCCGGTCTTAAACGCAAAGCAGTACGCATGAGATCTCGCATACCGACTTCCCCTTTTCCTAGAGAGTCAGAGAGTTTGGTTTCAAAATAGACTACGTGATCAGTATGAATTTTTAGCTCGGTGGCATCTTCTAAAATCATCAATCTTTGCTGATTAGGGATCCGAGAACCAATCACATTCAGAAGAGTCGTTTTTCCAGAACCGGTTCCTCCGGAAATCATGATATTTTTTCCTAAATGAACAGCCACATCTAAAAAACGGGAGGCTTCCTTTGATATCGTTCCTTTTTGAATCAAATCCACGAACGTTGGCACGCCTTTTTGAAATTTCCGAATCGCCAGTGTTGTGCCCTTTCGCGAGCAAGGAGGAAAAAGAGCAGCCACCCGACTGCCATCAGGAAGACGAGCATCCAAGGCTGGGTTTTCCTCGTCTATCCTACGCCCAACAAATTGAGCAATATTTCTCACAGCGGCTTGGAGAGCTTGCTCATCTTTGAAGCGGGCGTTTACTTTCTGGAGAAGTCCTGCTCTCTCAATAAAAATCTCATGAGGTCCATTCACTAAAACTTCAGAGACAGAATCATCGTCCAAGTATTCTTTGATGACTCCCAGAAAAGTTGAAACCGACTCTTCGAATACTCCCACGTTGATTTCCTCTTAGTTTAGAGCCAACTCTTTCACGATGAGAGTACCTTCCATCCCATTGACTGGACAATAAAACCGAAATTTTCCTGGTTGAGTCGGGGTGAAAGAAATTTCTTCGATTTTATTGGACCTCACTTGTTTTTGAACTTGGAAAAGATCTAACATAAAACAAAGAGTGTTTTTTGAAGCACCTGTCACGTAGAGCTTGACGGGGATATCTCGACTCAAAAAAACAGTGTTTGGAAAAAATCCTAAATCACTCGCAATGAGTGCAATCTCTTGCACGCCTTTTCTACGCATCTCAGCTTTTTGAAACATTTTATGAGGAGCCTCTTCTTTGGGTTCGATTTTCATTTCTTCTGATTTTGTTTCCTCAGAATTTTTAGCCTGAAACTCGTCATGAAAAACTAGCCCTGCAGGCGAACGCTCGGGTTCGGAACCAAAAACTGAAACGGGGATCAAACTCAAGCCTACCGACATCACTGCGAATCTTAAGGACCTTTCCATAGATACCTCTCTCTGGGACTGATCGGTAGAAGAGCCTGGGAATATGAGAAAATACTCAATAGGTGTGGACAAACGGATCGTTTACCCTTATATACCGTACTACTTTTATGCTGTATTGGTGTGTTATCAGCAGATTGCTCCTGTTTGCTCTCCTGTTTACTCTATTGAATACTGCAGTCCTCAAAGGCCCTCTCGTATTTGCTGAGCCTGGACTCTACCCGATTTCTAACCAAAAAGTTCCTGAAATCATTAGAGAAAAATCTAATTCAGTGTTTCAAATTTTGGTGATCACGACAAAACCCGTCATAGAAATTCCAAAATCAGAATATCCACATTGTACAGTCGATGTTTCGAAAGAAAACCTCTACTATAAACTCCTCTGTGATGAGGTTAAAAAATGTCGAGAGAAGATTGAGTCCTCTTGTCCCATTTATTTTGAAAACACCAGCACTGGGTTCCTCGCGCAAGACTCTCATTCATTTTGGTCCGCCAGACATGTTTTTGACGGAGCAATCGAAGATCTGAGATCTTATTTTGATAAAGACACACTGGCTAAAATCTCTGAGGAGATTAAATTCAAAGCCCTCTTCTCTCAGCCTTTGAGGATTCGCATCTATGATCAAAATACTCAATGGACAGACTCGGAAATCAAGCCTGTCTTTGACACCACATGGGGAACTGACAAAGCTTATTTCGAAATTTTGGGAGATCCGAAAATTTATCAAAATCTACTCAAAAATAACGCAAGCACTGCGGACCCAAAGTTAATCTCCTATTTCTCTGATTTTACTAAAATTAAGCTAAACAGATCTCTTGATGCACCTGCACTGAAGTTTTCTGATCGGATTCTTAAAGAAAAAGAACCTACTTATGTGCTTGGATTTCCAGCCGCAACCCATTTACGAATGAGAAATTTTCACGCCCCTGATTCTTCAGGTTGGGGATTGAGGGCCTCCATAGGACAAGTCATTGCTCCTGATCCGGAACTTTTACCCAATAATGATCCCGCATGGCTCAAAAAACTCAATCAATTCTTAATGACTTTCGACGCTGATACCGTTTATGGACAAAGCGGTGGACCGATCTTGGACAAAGCAGGCCAAGTCGTAGCGATTATTTCTAATCATTCTTTTCAAGACCAAAAGGGTGGACCCTCTTGCTCTGCTCAGCAAGAGGACTACTCTGCTCGAGGCGGAATTGGAGTGCAGTATTCCGGAATCGATTACATGATCGGAAAATACCCTCTATTTTCTGGACGCTGAAAATAACAGACCATTTCTCAACTTGAACTCGGCTCACAAGGAACTCGCTTAGAAACTGTGTTTAAACTACTTTCAAGAATCTCAAAAAACAATAAACTCTGTCGATCTTTTAGTCACCCCTCTAACGCATAGCCAGGCGCAAAGTGCCACCACCGCTGAAATCATTAAAAAAATTCCTCCCAAAACGTCGGAAAACTTTGGCACCATTTTTGCTATAAGGGACTCCGGTATGAGTGAAAACAACGTAGTCTCTTTAGAGACATTTAGAAAAATAAGAAACGCAGAAAAAGAAGATCTGGCTTACCAAGCCCTGATCTTAAGCATGAGCAAAACAGAACTTCTCGATGAGATGGTCCGTTTTCAAGAAGAACGAAGCCGGTTAGGTCAACTCACCCTTCCTCTGATGGTCAGGGGAAAATACTTGTTCAAAGCCCTAGAAGAACAAGCTGAAACCCAGGAGTTAAGAAATCTCACCCGTTCCTATCGAAGACACCTCGAATACGAGATGGATACGATGTTAAAGCAGGTTGCTCGCTAATTCTGAAAGCTTCGAACGTTCGCCTTTGGTCAAAGTGATATGGGCTGAAATTGATTCTTCTTTGAACCGATCCACCAAATAAACCAAACCATTGTTGGCCGAATCGACATAGGGATTATCAATCTGAAAACTATCCCCAGTCAGAACAATTTTAGTGTTATCCCCAGCCCGTGTAATAATCGTCTTGATTTCGTGAGGCGTCAGATTTTGCGCTTCGTCTACAATCAGATATTGCTGAGGGATGGATCTTCCTCTAATATAAGTCAAAGGTTCGATCTGGAGTAAACCCTGATTCATGAGTTCCTGGCAGCCTTTTCCAGCCCCCCTCCGGCCCTTTGCTCCGGTTGCCCCAAAAAGAAAATCGATATTATCATAAATGGGCTGCATCCATGGGTTTAGCTTTTCTTCGATATCTCCTGGTAAAAATCCAATGTCTTTCCCGAGTGGAAACACCGGACGAGAAACTAAAAGTCTATGATACACCCCTTCGTCCACCGTCTTGGCCAGTCCAGCAGCTATGGCTAGCAAAGTTTTTCCTGTGCCGGCTTTCCCCACCAAACTCACTAACTTAATATCATCATTGAGCAAAGCATCGATCGCAAAAGCTTGCTCTGCGTTTTTAGGGAAAATCCCCCAAAGACCTTCGACTGGCTTATACACAGGAACTATTGAATCCAATTCTTTCGAAAACCTCCCCATTGCAGTGTGATTTGGGTTAATGGAGTCTTTGATAATAATGTACTCATTGGCTTTGAGTTGTTGAGTAGCAGCATCTTTATAAATCAATTTTTTTTGGGCGTAAAACTCGTCTACCAAATGTGCGTCGACAGAAAGCGTCACCATGCCTGAATACAGTTCCTCAGGTTGCACACTGGATGGCTCATAATCCTCAGAGGTAATTCCAAGCGCGTCTGCCTTAATTCTAAGATTTGTATCTTTTGTAAGAAAAATAATGGGCCGCTTAGGTTGGTCTTTGCGTAAGGAAATGGCTAAAGCCAAAATTCTGTTATCCGCTTTATCCATCGGCAGTTCAAGAGGCAGAGGAGAACTCCCTCCCAATTCTACAGTGAGAATTCCTCCTCCAGGCAACTTCACTCCTTTAGAAAGTTCACCGTCAGCTCTCATTTGATCTATTAAGCGTGAAAAAAGTCTGGCATGCCTACCGTTCTCACTCATCTCCCTTTTGAAGCGATCGATCTCCTCAACCACGACAATTGGGATAATGACATCGTTATTTCCAAATTTAAATATAGCTTGTGGATCAAATAAGAATACATTGGTATCTACAATAAAAGCTTTTCGCAAGGAATCCCCCTTTCAAAGGTCAAATTTCAGTGCTGTTTTTACAAGCCACTGTCTCATAGAATCTTGATGTACAAAACTCCCTAATTCTTCAGCAAAAGAAAGCACAGTGATCTTAAACAACCATGCATCAAAACTAGCACCATAAGTGAGATTTACTTGGTTAATCCCACCATAAATGCTCAAAAAAGGAACTGCAACTTCTACCCCGATATGACTTTTCTTTCTCCAATCAGTTTCGTTTAAAATATGCCTAAAATCATATGCAAAAGTAATTTTAGAAAGTTTTAGAGAATACTGTAGTGCCATTCCAGCTGTCAGGTTGCCTTTGATCGTATCTGCCTGTCCACCAAAATAGGTATCTCCAACATCCGTATAGGCCACCCCCAAACTTGCGCTGAAGTGATTGGTGAAATTAAAAAGATACTGCCCACCAAAATCCAGTCCTATACCCCTCTCATAACTTCCACTCAATTCTTTGATCGTATTTTGGCTCAAACTAATCAGTGAAAGAAGTGGTAGTAAGTGATAGCCCCCTCTGCGCCACAAAATTTTAGCTGCAATCCCAAACCGGAGGTCTCCTTTTCTTCGAAATCCCCGATTCAGCGAAATCCCATAGCCTGCCTGAATTCCGTTGGTGGTCTGGTAACCCAAAGTAAGCTGAGGCAGAGCTTTGTTTTGAGATTCTATGGCAAATTGACCGTCTACTATGGCAGCAACTCCAAAATTTGGCATTAAAAAGCTGGGTGCAAATTGACTCCTGGCAAAAATATTTTTACCTATAATCACGTTAAGAGAATCACCTGAAAGATTTTTAAAAGCTGAAAGTCCCTCTTGATAGGAGAGGATCAAATCTGTCGAAGTGGATAAATCTAAAGCCATGTAATTGAGTATATGTTTTTGAGTCCCAGCAAGTCCTGCCGGATTATAAAAAATCGCTTCTTCGTCATCCGCAATAGCTACGAACGCATTCCCCATGGCTTGTGCTCTCGCACCTCGATAGAGTTCTATGAGTTCACCCGAAAAAGCAGTGTTGCTTAGGCCCGGAAAAACAAAAAGAAATCCATAAAACCCCCATCTAAATTTCAAGGCCCCACCCAACCTACTGTTGTATCTGTATCAATGAGGGTCACCATCCCCGCAGCTGCACAACGAGCAATATCATCGTCTGAAGTAGTAGCGTCTACTTTACAAGAATCTCGATTTCTCAAATTTCTAGGACACTCCGTGCAGGTAAAACCACAGACCGTACATGCAGCGGTACAAGTTGCATCAAAATTATTGAGAATAGTTGAAATGTTGGTGAGAGCCGTTTTTAAACCTCCGGAACTCAGATTAGCTGAAACAACCCCAATCGCGTCTTTTAAGTTTAGAATCCCAGAAGCATAAGAACACCCATAGGTATCCACATCGGCCGCTGTTTCCCAACCATTGGGTTTGAGTGCTGTAGATCCCAATTTTTTCTTCTTTTTAAAAGTACTTTGATCAGGTGGGGCTGAAGCGTTATACCCATAAAGATCTTCTAAAATTCCTATATTAGCCATCGCTACATACATTAAGTATAAATTAGAATCCACCGTTCGATCTGATGCATTTGCAGAACCCACATTATTTGTTCCGGAATTAATTTTATTTGATAAAGCCACAGCGGAAGGGGGAAATATCAAAGCTGCTAAAAGCGAATCAGTGGCATTCCAAGCTGCTTGCAACCGTGTGTTGAGTTAATTTGTGTCAACAACAGCACT
>JAHFAB010000235.1 GCA_023250795.1 Bacteriovoracaceae bacterium | reverse complement strand
AAATGATCTCATTGTTTACCCTTTTTTGGAACTTGCGCAGGGGTTCGTTCCTTAAAAAAAGGCAAAGCACTTAACTTTGGATGTGAGTTTAAAAATTCTATTCTCACCTTTCGTTCCTCTTCTTTTCGATCCATTTGTCTTAATGTGCGAATTTCAAAAAACCAAGGGGGTAGGTAATCTGAGTCAGCTTCACGACTCTTGTGGAATGCAAGTAATGCTTCTCCATATTTTCCCCCATCAAAATATTTTTTGCCATCTAAGAAAAACTGCTGAGAACTGGGAGGTTCAAACTCCAAATCCTTAGGCACGATCTTAGCTGCGACTTCAAATTTCTGCTTCTTCACCTCTTTGATCGCAGCAGCCACACGAATGGGATCTGAAACTGGGGTCAAAAGCCCAAATTTCTTTCTCCAATGATTGAGTAATCTGCGTGACCCTTCTTCAGCCGTAAGACGAGGAAGTTTTTTCAAAACCAACTTCTGCCCTAAACGCAAACGATAAGGGGGGGACAAAGAATTCCACTCAGCAATCTGTTTATAAACAGAAGCTCGACCATAGAGATAAAGAGCAACTTCAGACAAGGTCCTTGCGTCAGGAGTCACTCGATGAACAAGAGAAGCTCCAGCCTGCGCGAATGCCGGCAATAATAAGAGCAGTAAAGCGACTGAAAACTGATAAAAACACTTCCTCACCTTTATAGCACTCCTCACTTATTCATCGGTGTTTTAGGAGAATTAGCTTAAAAAATGGGGTTAAAAAAGGAGGGAAGTTGCTTTTATGGGCCTAGATTTTCTTTTGAACTTCCTTGAATAAGAAATGCTATTTTTTTGAATTGATTGAGTTTTTTAGGTTACGGGTTCATCTCATAGGTATCGCAGAGGGTCATCACTTGATTCTTCCAAACTCTCTCAAAACGCTCCTGGTTTTTCACAGGCTTTCGAATCATAAGCTGAGCGAGTAACATCTGCAGACGTGTGCTCGAAGTCTTCGAATAGAGTTTGAGAGCAAATTTAGAAAAATCGCGTACGAGAAAATCAAAAATCTGATCTAACAAGTCGTCGTTCATAGAAGGGCTGAGTCTGGCCTGATTTAACTTTGAGTTTTCAACAATCAACTGACCGTAGGCCACTAATGTAAAGAGCTCGCCTAAAATGAGTAGGAAATCAAAATCTTTGGTTTGTTCCTGATTAGGTTTAGCTAACATCAAAAGACGTTTAAACCCACTGATCTGCTTTTTGAAAATCTGGATATTGGGCAAAGACTGACTCCCATAGGCGATCTGGTAATCATGAAACTGGATTTTCCCAAGTCCTTTGGTTGGACCTTGATCAAAAAGAAAATCGTCGTTTACTGCGCTATCCCTTCTTGGGATATCTGGAAAATTCGCAGGCTTGAAAAAGTAGTTCCTCATAAACTTGATGATCAGAGCCATGTTCACGTGCACAGTCCCCTCCAGTTTAGGAAGCGCACGAATATCCCGACTCGCAGTTTCGAAATACATATTTTTTTCAAATCCCTTAGCCGCTATCACATCCCAAAGTAGATTGATCACTTCCTCTCCCTGGGTCGTGACCTTCATCTTGACCATGGGATTGAAGAGGAGATAGCGACGATCCTCTCCCGAAGCAGAACGCATATAATCAATCGCACGGTGGGCGAAAAGCTTCATCGCACAGAGCCTTGCATATGCATCCACAAAAAGTTGTTGAATGTGCGGAAATTCCGTCACTGCTTTACCATAAAGCTTTCTATGAGATGCGTGATTGATCGCTTCAAAGAATGAATGCGTACAAATCCCCAGGGAAGCAAAACCCAAGTTAAACTTACAAACATTAATCGTGTTCAAAGAAGCGTCCCACGCCTCTTGACCGCGAGAAAGAATATCTTTCTCAGTGATGGGGTAATCATGAAGTGCGTACTCAGCGACAAAATTTTGCGAGTTCACTACATTTTGAATGCACTCGTATTTCTCATGTTTTGAGTCGACTACGAAAAAAACAAACTCGTCTCCGGGAGAAATTTTTCCAAAAGTAGACACCAATGCGGCTTCATTTGCATTGCCGATGTAGTATTTGCGCCCTTTAGCTCTATGAACACCCTCTCGCTCTTCCGTAAGACGCATCTCTGAGGAGTAGAGATCCGCACCATGCTCTTTTTCAGAAAGCCCAAAAGCAAAAATACCTCCTGCTTGCAGTAACTCCGCCGTTTGCTTTTTCACCGAATCATTTTTGCTCATCCAGATTGGGCCAAGACCGAGCATCGTCACTTGCCAAGTGTACCAATAATTGAGGCCGTAGAATCCAAGAATCTCGCTCATCTGACAATTCCGCCAAGTGTCCCAACGTGCGTGGGGGGCTGAAGCAGGCGTTAGACCAGGTGTTAGAAATGTCGCGAATATTTTTTCCTTCTTCTGGAATTCCAGGAAATCAGAGTACCAAGCTCGTGCATGATCCTCTGATTTGAGTTTTAGTTTTCCACGCTCTTCAAAAAACCGAATCGTTTTGAGCAAAAGCTCGCGTGTTGGCGCGTCTAGGTTCTCTGGAGTGTATTTCTTTGGATTGAGGAGGATCATAGAAGTCCTGTTATAGACTAATCCAAAGACCTTTATAAGAGGTTTTTTGAGAAATCTTTTGTTTGAGAAATTTTTAGAGTGATGCTAGGAGTTGTTTGGTGGTCAAGCTATTGGGTTTTCAAGACATTGACAAATTTCTGCTCCACCTCAATCGCAATATTGCAGAATCAGGCGTGGGTGACACTCCGATTTTTGTGCCCTTTAGTCTAGAAAAACCCATGGATTTTTTTACTAGAAAAGACGCCATTTTAGAGAGATGGAAGAAACCTTTGAGTGAACCAAAATGGGAACGAGCTTGGGGAGTATTCGAAGAGAGTCAAATCATTGCTCATTTAGATTTAAGAACCGGAACAACAGAGTCTGAGTTACATCGCGCAGTCATCGGCATGGGCATTGAACTCTCATACCGGAGAAAGGGTCTTGGAAAACTTCTCATGAATTCCGCAGTCAGTTGGGCAAAGCAGCAAGACCATTTGGCTTGGCTAGATTTGAAAGTTTTTGTACTCAATACACCCGCAAAAAAATTCTATGACCATATGGGCTTTACTACATTAGGTCGAGTAGAAGATGCGTTCCGAGTCAATGGGCAAAAAATAGATGATTTTCATATGGTTTTAAAGCTTAGGTGATACGTAACAAGCCAGACAGCACACTTAGCATTACTTCGCCAGACGAAGTGGAGAATCAGGGCCACTCAGGAAATGACATAGAATCCTTCTTTGAGAGCTGCTTTTGCCAGTCCTTTGTCGTACGTGATAAAAGTAAGTCTTTTTGTATCTTCTTGGCAAGCCACAAGCGCCGTTGCCAATTGCAATGAATCTAGAGTTTTTAAACCATAAGCAGAAATGATCCTTTTAGCCAGAGATTTTGTCAGCGCACTGAGAGGAGAAATTTCATTCCAAAGCCCTGAGAGTTGTAACATGCTGTGGAGCGCCTCTTTTAAAAAGAGGTCACTCAAATCTCCGTTTTTTTCTTTTTTACAAATAGCTGAGAAACATTCTGTTTGGGTAAACTCCCAAACAAGCATTTTTTTTGTTTTCTTAAAAAGAGCAATAGACTGGTCCGTTCTGTCTTCCTTAATAATGAGTGGAATAATCGCTGAGGAGTCCCAAAATGCTATCATGTGTTTAATCTTCTTGTCTGTCCTTTAAAAGCTGAATTAAAACCCCTGCATTATTTTTCTGACGCTTTAGTTTTTTTTCAAATTCTTTAACTGCTTCTGGGGTGATTTTCCTTTCCCCTTGTTTGAGCACGCCCTTTTTTTCTAAGTCTAAAAGCCAAGCGGCTTCTTCTTCTGGATAGAGATTCTTGATGGGGATTATTTCTGCCACCGGAGTGTTTCTTTCATAAACACGGATGGTTTCACCTTTTTTTACTATAACCAAAAACTCACTGAGCTGGTTTTTAAGTTCAGCTATGTTAGCCTTTCTCATATTGCTATTATAGCTATAGCATGACTTTAAAGCAAGAAAAAAAACCATAACAGGAACAAGATTGATTTTTTACACAACAAAATAATAATATTTACGAATGGCTAGAGGTAAGGTTGGACGTATGTTGCCAGGAGTCTCATTGGGTGAAGTGTTTATAGCATTTTGTCTCAGTTTTGCATTAATGGGCTGTAAAAGCCTTTTCAAGAAAAACAGTGACAACGAATCAGTTCCGCCAGGACCCAGTTCAAGCGGTAGTTTTACAGTCACACCCAGT
>JAHFAB010000234.1 GCA_023250795.1 Bacteriovoracaceae bacterium | reverse complement strand
CACACTGAAAGAAAAATCATTGGGCTTGAGTGTCATGCGACAACTGGAAAAAATGATCTTACTCACCACCATTGACTCCCTCTGGAAAGATCATCTTTTAGCGATGGATCACTTACGCGAAGGAATTGGTTTGCAAGGCTATGGGCAAAAAGATCCACTCATTGCTTACAAAAAAGAGGGTTTTCGTTTTTTCCAAATGATGATGGATCAAATCACCTCCGACGTCGTCCGAAAGATTTTCGCCGTACAAGCAGGACAGCAACAGTATGAAGAAGAACCAGAAGAGGCTCCAAAAATACAATACAATCTCACATCCGATGGCTCACTGGTCCCCCAAAAACCGCAGTCTGGTGCGGGTATGGCCGGCGCACGTATAGGGAGAGGCAGGCCCATGACGTTCACTCATGGAAGTATGCCTGGGAGCGCTCCCCAGTCCACTCCAGAACCTTTGCGAGCAGGACCTAAAATAGGGCGAAACGACCCCTGCCACTGCGGGAGCGGAAAAAAATATAAGAAATGCCATGGGATTTGATTTTAAATAAAATCTATGTTATATGTCCGGACCTATGCATTACTCTGCTTTTTTTGTTTATATAGTATTAGCCTCCGTTATTGCCCTCACTTCATGTTCAAATGAGAAGACAGTTGAAAAAGAAGTAAAAGTTCCACTCAATAATTGGGGGTTAGAGTTCAAGTTCACTCCCATAAATGAAGCCACCCCAGATGAGCAAACTCTTGGAAAAGCTGTTGCGCTCATTCATGATCCAAACGGGAGTGATGGCACTGGTTTTTTTATTTCAGAAGATGGACTTTTTCTCACTAATGAGCACATAATTTCTAGAGATACTTGTAGTGTTGATCGATGCTCAGGAAGACAGATCATTAGAGATTTTCGACCCCGTGGCGAGTTCGAAGTTTTTAATCATTACAAAATCCTTGCTCACAACGATCAACTTGACTTTGCTCTCCTTCAAGTGACCTTGCCACCAGGAAAAAAAGTTCCTTTTCTAAGACTTGCATCTCAAGATGATCCAGCTTTTTTAGATCTTTCTAAAAAGGACCTCTTTCTCATTGGACACCCCTTTACTGCATCTCAACAACTCAGTAAAGCCCGCTATTGGGATTCTGATCACGACGTATTGAACTTAGATTCAATTAGTGAGCCAGGAAATAGCGGAAGCCCTGTCCTAGAAAAAAATTCTGGAAAAGTGATTGGACTCTATTACGCAAGTGAATGGAATAAAAACTCTACAAATAAGCACAATGGTTCAATCACTCATGATGGCGTTGCAAAAGATATCCGTTCGATCAGGAAGCTATTGAGTGATATTTTTCAGTTTGAAAAAAATACAGAATATTTTCATACTGATCTTTTCACTAAATTAACACAACCCGTTTTCGTTCAAAATGTCCTACCTCAAACAGATCTAGAAATACTAAACAAACCAGTTATAACTCCTGAGTCCTTTTTCTACCAATTCCTAGGGTCTCCAAATGAAAATAAGGCCTTATCTCTTGTATTAAACAGCGCTCTACATTCGGTAAACTCCAAAGAACTTTTAGAAGACTTTCTGGACATTCTTCATCATTTCGATCGAGCCAGAGGAGTAGATCTAAAATTAAGTGAGGAGCAGTTTAACTTGTTTACTAAAACTTTTATAGATAAGGATGCAGATAAATTCTCTTTATCACTCTTATCTTTGAGTCAAAATAAAATCACTCGAGACCAATGCTTATCTTCCCTTGATCACGACTGCAATGATTTGAGCTGTTTAAGAAAACTTTCTTATTATTGTTCTACAGGAAAAACAAAAAACGGAACTGATATTATTGATATTTTATTTAATAAAATTTCTTCTCTTCAAAATGAAAAAATAAATTCTAACGTATTAAACAATATCTACAATATTATCTCTACCCAAGTAAAACTCAATGATCAACTACCTCTATTAAGCAAACAAAAAGTACTGGATGCATTAGAGTTTGTGATTAATCAAACAGAGTCCCTCCGTCTTGCCTTTAGGGCAGAAAATCTCTATACTTTTATCCAAGGAGCCCCTCAGCTCTTAGGCTCAAAAACTTTCTTTGAAACTTTTAAGTAGAGACTTTTTTTACTTTACCCAAGATTGATCTCTACTTGGGGCTACAAGTAGATTTAGACTAATTTTAATTCCGTGCTACTGTAAGTGAAAAGGGGTGGATATGCCAGAAAATAAGACGGAAAAGAAAAAAGACCTGACTGATCTCATGGAGTATTCTAAAAAACTCAAGCCTGAAACCCCTGAGATTCATGAAATTCCCGAAGCTCCAGGATCTCTTAGCGCTTCGGGAACGCCCGGAGATCCGTTCGAATTCAGTGCTTTTCCCGACTCTGAAACACTGACACAGTTTCAGAGCATTGAAAACACCGACAGCATGCGCCCTGAAAATGAGTTAGAGTTAGAATCACCTTTATCAATTACATCAGAGCAGTCCCCACAAACCACCCCTGCAAATACGATGCAACAAATCCAAGACTTCGCCGAAAACATCCCCATTGGAAAACCCATTTTACAAGCTGCTTTCCCCTTTACTTTGATGATAGAAGGTAAACTTTCACCACAAGAAAAAGAAAAATTACTAGACCTCCTCTCAAGACACGAAATAGGAATTGAGAAAGAGGATTTGGAAATTCAATTTCAAGAAAACCGCGTACTAATCCCCAGAATCAGTGAGTACGCTGGTATTTTATTAGTCCAAGCACTCAGAAGCTCGCAAGCCATTCTCAAACTGGTTCCATCGGATTCTGAAATCTTGCACGCCCCTCCAAAAGACACTCAGACTTCTCAATACATCTCAGATGCAGTGGAGCATCCGGCAGAAAACCTCCCCCTCACGAGCCAATCTGAACTTCCCCATCTGAATAAGATGATGGTCATAGACTCGTTCAGCGCGGCTGCAACACTCAAAACAAATATGCTCGAAGCTACACGCTCAGCCGAATATCAGGAAATAGTAGAAGCACTCCAAAAAGAGATCAAATACAAGGCCTACAGAAAAGGGGCCTCTGGAATCATCGGTTTTTCCATACAGCTCACGCAACTCTCCAACCCATCTCACTATCGCCTCACTGCAATGGGAACAGCAGTGAAAGAAGCCCCAGTACGGCTGAAATAAAGAAGCGAGTTTTAAAAAGTGACGTGTACGAGGCTTTTTCTAAAGACGTGTTTACAGAAATAATAGTGTCTAATTTTATTTTTTACTAATAAAAAGCTATTTTTTAGTTGTTTTTAGTAAAACATTTGATATGATCTCATCTAGAAAAATGAGGTCATTTATGAAAACAACCGACATCAGAAAACTATCCAACTCAGAGCTTTTAGAACAGACAGAAAAAGCTGTTTTAGAAGAGCGCGAAAGCACAAATCTGGTTTTAGATCATCTGCGTGAGATCCAGAGTAGACGGCTTTATGCTCGGCTCGGGTTTAGCAGCATGTTTGAGTATTGCACTCAGCATCTAAAATACTGTAACTCCGGAGCACAGCTTAGAATTGATGCCATGCGCCTAGCTTTAGAACTTCCTGAAATCAAAGAGTCATTGAAAAAAGGGGATCTCAGTCTTTCCGTCATAGGATCGTTTCAAAAATTTGTTCGGCACGAAAACTACAAAAACGACAAGAAATACTCGAAAGAAGAAAAACAAGAGCTACTCAAACAAGTGGAGAGTAAATCACGAGTAGAGGCTGAGAAGGTTTTTGCAGAGATTTCACCCGAGGCATTTCCAAAAGAAAAAGTAAGAGTATTGAGTGGGACTCAATCTGAACTTCATTTAGTAGTGGACGAGGAACTGATGGGGCTGATCGCTGAGATGAAGGCAAAGTTACAGCAGAAGGGGAACACGGACCCAAGCTATGCGGAGATTATTAAGAGTGGGTTGAGGAAGGCGCTTACGAAAGAGAAGAGTCGAGCTTTTCCCACACATACTTCGACTGAAAAGGGATTTGCTGGGGCGGCCGCTACTTCTTCTGAAGAAGTGGATGGCGCGATAAATGAGGGAAGCAAAACTTTTGCCAGGCACAGTTTTACTTCCTCAGCGGAAGTGAAAGCAGAGGCAAGCGCACAAACTACTTCGTCTGAAGAAGTACGAGTCGCGAAAAAAGGAGTGGGCAAGACATTTGCCAAGCAGCCTCGGAGAGCACCGCGAATTTATATCTCAGTTTCAGAGAAAAAAACTGCCTTTGATCGAGCGGGAGAGCAATGCACGTATTTTTCAGAGATCACAGGAAAGCGCTTTACTGAAAACCATTTTCTGCAAGTGGA
>JAHFAB010000233.1 GCA_023250795.1 Bacteriovoracaceae bacterium | reverse complement strand
GAGAATGAGCATGAAGAAAAAAATCAAACGTTTCATAATCTCCTCTCTTGCATGATGTAAACACACGCAAACCTTTATACAAATTTCGTGCCAAATGCATTTGTGCTTAAAAAAAGAATAAAACCGAAAATAAAGTGACTTTTTGTCACTTTGGAGAGAAAAAAAGACGCTTGGCGTTAGTTTGGCATTTTATTTTTTTGGAACCGGATTTCGAACTACCCAAACTGGGCAGAGCGAAGTTTTCACCACCTGCCTCGTCACACTTCCCAAAATCGCAGAGGCAATAGGACCACTCTGAGCAACCATTGCAATCAGTGGTATACTTTTATCCACTGAAAATTTTAAAACCGAATCAACAACGCTATCTGAAGACTTATCTAGATAAAATTCGACCGGAACATTATAGTGTTTTGTTTTATTCATCCAACGCGTTGCTACTTCACGCTGAAATGTCTCTCTTTTTTCTAAAAACAAGGGCGCAGGTATCCATCCCCCACCCAAGAGATAAATACCAGATTGAAACACAGGTTCTGTGAGATTGACAATGGAGTGAAAGAGAATCACCTGCGACTTTAACTCCCTAGCCAACTCTAGAACTCGTTTAAAAGAATGAAAAGACTCTCCACTTAAGTCCGTCGGGAACAAAATCGTCTTCATATTGGATACAGATTTTGTCTTTGGACCCACAGTCAAAACAGGAAGTTTAGATTGTAGCAAAAGAGTTTCTGCAAAACTCCCCATCAAAAGCCTAGAAAGCCCCTTCCTTCCATGAGTACTCACGGCAATCAATTCTGCTCCTTGACTCTTGGCATAGGCTGCTAACGTACGGGTCGCCCCTTTTGTCGAAGCCTTTGAGTTAACCAAAACTGTGGGACTGATCAATCCAGCAAGTTTTACGTCTTTCAACTTTTGAGTCAGAGATTTTAAGGCAGCTGGGCGGTAATGCTTAATCCAAGGGGGTGTAAATTCTAGAGGCAACTCTAATTGCTCTGGACTCAGCACATAAACAGGCTCGACTTCTACCTTCCGATCTCTCGTCAAGCATTTCAATACTTCTAGGATGGGTTCCTGCTGTATGGAAGAATCCTCAAATGCATCAATAGACCAAATCAGTCTCTTCACCATAAAAATCTCCTCTGTTGCATTTCTACTAAGCATTTCTCATGCCAATGAAATTACAGAGGCAAAAGGTGGTTCATCCAACTCATCAGGGACAAAATAACTCGTAATATGGGACTTTTTATACAACCCTATCCATTTAATTGAAATTTTTAAGCACAATCCACTTGGCCCACTTTATGCTATAGGTGTCTCGTAGACAGTTCCAAACACCTTACTAAATGGAGAGAGTACTCATGAGTTTAGAGTCTGACAAACAAGGAAAGATCTTCATCGTAGATGATAATGAGGAGATGAGATCTTTGTTAAAAGATTTTTTAACAAATCAAGAGTTTGAAGTGGAATGTTTTCCACTTGCTTCTGAAGCGCTCAAAAAATTATCTCAAAGTGATTGCTCTGATGTAGATGTAATTATCTCAGACATTAAGATGCCCCATATGGATGGCTTGGACTTTACAGCTGAGCTTGTAAAATTACACCCAGAGATCCCCGTGATACTCATCACAGCATTTGGAAGCATTGAAACTGCAATCGAAGCTATGCGAAGAGGAGCTTACCATTACATCGTAAAACCCTTCAAATTGGCGGAGATGAGCGTCAACTTGGAACGTGCACTTGAGCACCGTAAACTCCAACGCGAAAATGGTGTTTTAAGACAAGAGATTAAGAAATCTTGGATGTTGGGTGGAATTATTGGAAAAAGTGCATCGATGCGAGCAGTTTTTGACTTGGTCACACGCGTATCTCAAGCCACTGCAAATGTGCTTATTATGGGTGAAAGCGGAACGGGTAAAGAGATGGTCGCCAAAGCCATTCATCAAACTGGACCCAGAGCTCAAAAGCCATTTGTTGCGATTAATTGCACAGCTATCCCAGAAACTCTTCTAGAATCTGAACTCTTTGGCCATGCCAAAGGCTCTTTTACTGGAGCTATACAACGCAAACGAGGTCTCTTTGAAGAAGCAGAAGGAGGAACGCTCTTTTTGGATGAAATTGGAGACATGGATCCCTCATTACAAACTAAACTTCTCAGAGTGATTCAAGAAAAGAGTGTCCGTGCAGTGGGAGATAACGTCACAAAAGAAATTAATGTCAGACTGATAGCCGCGACACACAAAGACCTAAAAACAGCGATCAAAGAGGGTCGGTTTCGAGAGGATCTTTTTTATCGACTCAGTGTCATTCCCATTGTCATCCCTCCTCTCAGACACCGTTCGGATGATATCCCTCTTTTAGCAGAACATTTTTTGAAAAAATACGCAGCCACAAACGGTTCTAAAGCAAGGGGTTTTACTAAAAAAGCGATGTCTAAGCTAATGAGCCTCAAATGGGAGGGCAATGTCCGTGAGCTTGAGAATGTCATTGAACGTGCCGTAGTGCTGAGCCAACAATCCATGATTGATGAAACCTACATTCCCTCGTCTGTGTCAGCTACTCCAGAAGAGTTTTTTACTAAATCTACTGGGGACTTCCCTACTCTCAATGATTTAGAAAAACGCTATATGGAGTTAGTTTTAGAAAAAACAGGCGGAAGAAAAGACAAAGCAGCTCAAATCTTGGGCATCAATCGAAGGACCCTCTACAGAAAAGAAAGAGACTACGGTCTGATCCCTTTGGGGGAAGAGCTGGACTTAGATTCAAAAGAGGACGATCAAGAAACTCAAGCCGAGTACTATAAAGACTAACGTTGAAAATAAAATTTGCTGATCTTCTTATTTTGGATCATAATCTTTGAAAAGAGGGGATGTTTTCATGCAATCATTACTAATCGCAGTCGCAATTGGTTTTGTCGTTATTAGATCTGTCTTTGCTGGTTCTGCTCCAAAAGCAACGCCAGAGCTCATCGAGAAAGGAAAAGCTGCTTACGTCACAAACTGTGTGACCTGCCATGGAGACAATGGAGACGGTGAAGGACCAGCTGGAAAATACATGAACCCAAAACCTAGAAATTTTATAAAAGATAAGTTTAAAAAAGGCAATAAACCTGAACAGCTTTTCCAAACCATCACAAATGGCCTCGATGGCACTGCAATGACGAGTTACAAACATTTGAGCGAAGAAGAACGATGGGGAATCGCCCACTATATTGCAGCAACGTTTAAGAAGAAGAAATGAGTTTAGGTTTTTTACAGATTAGGGTATTTTTCAAAATTATTTAATTTTTAGCATATTTAAAATAAAGGTATGAGGTGTCGGCACGGCATCCTGCCTTGGGACCCTCACGCTCTTCCGTGAGCTATGGACATCCATGTCCTCCCAACGCCTCACTCATACCTTTATTTTAAATATGCTAAAAATTAAATAATTTTGAAAAATACCCTAATCTGTAAAAAACCTAAACTCATTTCTTCTTCAACGATCTTTAAGCGATTTTAGCTGGTACTTGCCCTGAGTTTTTTCTGCGAAATCTTTTTCAATTTTTTCTAAGCTACAAGACTGATCGTAAACAAAACTACCGGCCGAGTTCTGAGGTGAAAGTCGAACGGTATTTTTTATCACGCAGTCGAGAGACAAAAGAGTTTTTTTCAAATAGAATGTCTGATCACTTTGCGTATACCCAACAATTTCGACGGCGATATAAACATTTGAGGTTCTCTCAGCAAGTTTCTTATTTTTAAAAGAATAAACAGACGCCGCTTTATCACCTTGGCAAAATCCACAGGGATACGCGGAGCTTGAGATAGTGAGATGAACAAATAAAATTCCACAAATTATATAAAACATCTTCATACATTTTTTAATACAAGAACTGTGCCACTCTAAATCTGTAAAATTTACAAATAAAATCGCGAAACAATTTATAAATCCGACTGATTGTAGCGATCCTTCATGGGGTTTTTTATACATAAATGGGACATTTTGTCTTGTTTTTTCAATTTAAATAAACGGATTATATTGATTTCAAAGGTATTTTTTTAGGCACGGAACATGCAAAGCTCCTATCAAGAGGGAGAAAATCAAATGAAAACCTACTTCAAATTGTACGTTTCTGTGTTTTTCATTTTACTCAGTGTATCTAACCAGGCCAAAGCTGATCTAGTTCTGGGATCACCCAAAGCCATCGTGCATGACAGTATTTTACCAGGTCCGATTTTAGAAGGGGCAACTCCACTTCCCGAGGCTCCGAAACTATCAGACTCACGAACTCTAACTGTTCGCCTCGACGTCACCCATAAACTTCAGGAAGTAGCT
>JAHFAB010000232.1 GCA_023250795.1 Bacteriovoracaceae bacterium | reverse complement strand
GAGAGGAGATTATGAAACGTTTGATTTTTTTCTTCATTCTCATGAGTACGCAGTCTTTTGCCGGTGAAGAGAGTTTAGATTTGGAAGAAACTTCTCAGGCCATTGAAAAACCTGTGTCATATGTTCCCGCGGCACCAAAAATAATGGGACCAAAAATAATGGGAAGGATGGATTTGTCTTTCGAAAACCTCCCATTCGAAAACCTGGCAAAGACTTTTAAGAACAGTGGGTTTAAAAACAATCATTTTTTGATTTTCCTAAAAGTAAAAGCTACCGAAAAAGTTTCTTTCTTCGGAGAAATTCTGTCAAAAACATTTTTTGAAATTAATTACTCACCAAAAAATCAAGTCAACATCCATTTGGGAAAAATACAGATCCCTTTTGGCGAGAC
This sequence comes from Bacteriovoracaceae bacterium, assembly GCA_023250795.1. Lineage (GTDB taxonomy): Bacteria > Bdellovibrionota > UBA1018 > UBA1018 > UBA1018 > JAHFAB01. The sequence continues at coordinate 3,937 of JAHFAB010000232.1, read as the reverse complement.
TTCTCGCTACCATCATTTTTATGGTGGGGTGCAGGGCTTTGGAGCAGTGGGAGTGTTTTTCCCTAATATTTGGGCTGAGCCAGGCGCCAATCTGGAATGGCAGTTTAGTTCGTTTGATTTGGACACCTATTTGGTCAACGGTATTTCGGCTCCTACTACCAATGATGACCCAAGTTTTACTGGTACGGCAGATAGCGGTACTATGGCTTTTGGAATTCGTATGACGGGTCATCTATTCTCAAAAATAAAACTCATAGGCTCTGGTTATTATGATCATTGGCAAGTCGGTAAGCCTCTTTATATGCTCGGAGGAGACCTGATCTTTGATTATGGAGCATTGATAAAAAATCTAAAAATTTCTACTGGATTTGCAAATGGGTTTGTCAGGCAAGGTGTTTTAGGAAACTACAGGCGCTATGGAGATTTTATAGAAATCTCTACAAATGCACTGAGCTTTGTTGAACCCAGGTTTAGATACGGAACTTTTATTAATAATTCTCTGATCTCTAGCCAGAAAGATACGCATTCGTTTGATCTGGGGTTTAATTTTAAAATCGATCAACTCAACCTTCTCGCTGAATACCAATGGAATTTCGAATCCGTAGACGAAAAGAAAAATGATCTTTTGAGAGTCATGCTGGCTTTGGATTTTTAATATGAGGCAGTTATTTATGAAAGAATTTTTTGAATTTAAACTCAGAAACGCCCCGTTGCCTGTCAAGGCACTGATCGCAGGGTATCTCATGTGCCTTGCAGCTGGGTATGTCTATGCTCTGGTGAATGTGGTTTTAGTTGTTGGTCTTAAGCATGATCAAATTGCAATTCATTATTACGGTGCAAAAGAAAAGCTTGCGCCGCTTTCGTCTGAAAATACAAAAGAGCAAAGCCTTGACTTGGATAAGCCAGGAACTGAATCTGCGCCTATGATCTCTCAACCCAGTCTCAAAAAACTAGTTGCTGAGGGTCATTTTCATTTGTTCGGGATGACTAGTTTTTTCTTTGGACTCACCATATTTGGCCTATTTACTCATGTGGGCGCTCGGTTAAAAACATTTTTAGTTGCGACGCCCTATCTTGGGATCTTGATTGATAATTTTAGTTTCGTCGCAACACGATTTTTGGGACCCCCATTTGCTTATTTGACAGCTGCCGCTGGCAGTATGATGGCTTTGAGTTTTGCACTTCTATGGCTGGTCGTATTTTTTGAAATCATTCACAACGCGGAGGATAATGTATGAGTGTGTGGCATTATTATATTACAGTCGTCTTAATGATTTCAGCAGCATTTTCTGAAACAGTTCAAGACACTCGTTCCTTCCTCAAAGAGACCTTGAGCGGTGATTCAGTGAAAACTAAAGAATTATTTGCGCTGAGCGTAGAGCAAAAAGCTAAACTAGTCTCCGTTGCAGAAAGAGCGTCGGATTCTGCTTTCACTTTTTATTTTGGAAAAGATGCTAATGGAAAAATTCATGTTGCTTGCACCGTGGTTCCGCAAGAAGGAAAAGAGGGACCTATGACGATAGGAGTTTGTTTTGAACCCTCTGGTATCGTTAAGTCTGTGAGAATTTTAGAGTACTCAGAAGAAAGAGGAAAACCAGTAAAGGAACTTTCTTTTCTGAATCAATTTGTAGGTAAAAAAACTGGGAGTATCTTTCGAGTAGGAAAAGATGTGGATGCGGTTTCTGGAGCAACGAGGTCCTCTGAGGCTGTTTCTGAGGCTGTGAGAAAGGCGAGTTTCGCTTTTGATCAATTTGTTGCAAAGAAGAAGGGGGGGTAGATATGGTTTTTATGCGTTGGATTCACTTTACAGGGATTGTTTTCTTTTTATTTTTATTGTCCTTTTGTGGAGCGCCTCACCCTTTCAAAAGAGGGGAACCTAGTCCTCCTGTTTCAAATCAAAATAATTCTGGAACTCAAAATGTAACATCTGGTAAAACAGTTTTTCTTTCGAAGATCTACCCTAAAATGGTGGATAATTGCATGGTCTGTCATAAAGGGATGGGTCCTCCCTTCAATTTGGTTCAAGACCCAGAAACTGATTATGTCACTGTTTTAACAAAAATAGTTCCTGGGAATATACAGGCCAGTATTATTTATAAAAAAGTTCAGAGTGATACTCAGCATGATGGAGGGAAAGTTTGGGATACGGGTTCCTTAGAATTATCTAACTTGAAAGAATGGATTGAGAGTGAGAAATAAAGTTTTAATTTCCGGATTATTTTTTTTGTTATCTGCTTGTGTGGGAGAAGGGAAAAAAAACTTAGGATCTGATTGTGAGTTTATTGAGCACATACTTAGTATGGGGACGGTTTTTGAATTTCAATATGTGGACTTTTGCAATAGAAGTGAGAAAAATTTAAAAATCATGCATCAGATCAAGTCGGTTCTAGACGAAATTGAAACGTCAATGAGTCTTTATCAGTCTGAGAGCGAGATTAGAAGGTTAAACAGAACTGGGATACTAAAAAATCCATCACAAGAAATTTATCAGGTAGTAAAATTAAGTCTACTGCATGGAGAATTAACCCATGGATATTTTGATATTTCAGTTTGGCCAGTTCTGAGCTTGATTAAACAGAAGTCTAAAAATGGGATTTTATCGTTCAATCAAAATGAACTAAAAAAGCTTCGTTTGTTGGTTAATTATAAAAATATAGCATTGACCTCAAAAGATATTCGTTTGAAACGGTCTATGGAAATTACTTTGGATGGTATTGCAAAAGGATTTGCAGTTGACCAGGTTTCTGATTATCTAGATAAGGCGGGTTTTCGCTCTTATCTCATTAATTTTTCGGGCAATATGAAATCTCGAGGTACGCATGCGAATAGTTCTCCATGGTCTGTGGGAGTTTTGAATCCTGAGACTCAGGAGCTTTATCCAGTTTCGTTGATCAACGAGGCTGTGGCATCTTCTGGGATTACTTCTCAAACAGATAATACTGTTTTTTCTAAAGATGGGAAATGGCACCATTTGATTAATCCAAAAACACTCATGCCGGCAAATGAGATGATTTCGACGACTATTATAGGTCCATCGGCAACGGTTTGTGATGTTCTGTCGACAGCGACTTTTGTGATGGGTGAAAAAGAATCTAAGAGCATATTATCTGAAAATTACCCTGAATATCGGTACAGATATGTTACTAGCGATAGAAAGATAGTGAGTAATTTTTAAGGAAATTTTATGAGATAAATTACTCAGACTTGAGTAACTGGAGTCGAAAGGTAGTTCCGGTATTTTTCTGGCTTTCTACTGATATGGATCCGCCCCAGGACTGGACTGCCCACGCCGAAGTTGCTAAACCCAGTCCGGTTCCGAGTCCGTGTTCTTTTGTTGTAAAAAAGGGTTGAAATAAATGAGACAGATTTTCCTTTGGAATACCAACCCCACTATCTTGGATTTTCAGTATCCATCGTTTTTCAGTTTCTTCTGCGTCGATGCGAATGAAATGGTCAGAGCTTCTACCTTTTTTGACCGCTTCTTCGATTGCTTGAACAGCGTTAACAAGGAGATTGACCAATATACGATGAAGTTTTTCGGGTTCTGCTTGGACATGCATTTTAGGAGTGGTTTTTAACGCAATCTGATTAATAATTTGTATGTTGTTTTTTAGAAACTCATGACCCATGAGATCTATTGCTCCAGACAGAGTTTGATTAATGCTGGTTTCTCTTTGCACTTCGGATGGATTATCACGAGCTAAACTCAGGAGAGATTTGATGAGTTGAGAAATACGGTCAATCTGGGAAACAATAATATCACCATTTTTTTTGATGAGGGGGTCCTGATTCCTTTGGATTGCGAGATACTCTGCTCTTCCGCGTATCACTCCTAATGGAGTGCCAATATCATGGGCAAGGCTTGATGCGAGTAGGCCAATGGACGCAAGCCGATCTTGCATCAGGAGTTTTGTTTCCATTTCAGAGCGGTGAAGAG
>JAHFAB010000231.1 GCA_023250795.1 Bacteriovoracaceae bacterium | reverse complement strand
AATTATTTTTTTTCCAACATCGCCCATTATATAACGCGAAGCAATATTGTGACTGCCTAAGTACTTGATAACTTGCTTAATTCTTCCCAATTGAATTTCAAAATCAGAATTAAATTCTTGACCCATTTCAAGCGCAGTTCGACCATTTTCATGACTCATTGCCGATTTATGAAACAAGGGATAGGTCAACCAGGCCTGATATCCTCTCTCAGAATCATAGTGAAAGCCCACTAAAAAAGAATAATTACTCAGTCCTTGCTGTTCCCACATCTTTATTAATTTGAGCGCTTGAACAATCTGAGAGGTGCCATCACTTTTGAATCCAGAAAGAACTGGCAAGTCTGGCATGATCATTAAGTTTAACTGATCAAAAACTTTTCCATTCTCATCAACATAGGAGAGCTCACCGTTTTCATGCTGAAAAAGCGCTTCTGGCTTATGAAATGTGACTGAGAGAGAAAGTGTTTGAGGAAATTTTTTTTGTAATTTTACATCTGAAATCCAAGAATGAGAGAGAATTCTTTTTTCAATTTCAGAAAGTTTCAAATCAAATAAGTTTACAGTACCTGGCTGAATATTTACTAAACCTATCAAAGTCTGAGCGTCAACCGGATTGGAGTGGAAAACTTTTTCGACACTCTCGACCACTTCTACATTTTTTATATAAAATAACGGAGAGTGTAAAATCGACAAAAACCCAATTAAACAAAGAGAAATAGCAGTGACTGAAACGAAAATGACCAAAATTATTTTGACACGCCTCACTCTTCGAAATCTTTTGTCCTGTGGAAGTTTCATCCTTATATAAAAGTCTAACACCTTTGAATCGAATGGAATGGAAAAATATCAGTAACCTGTCAGTTTTTAGTGGATTGAGTCAGCTTTTCAGGAGTTAAAAACAAGTGTCTCTGTCATGTGGGTACTCCTCCATGAGGTCATCGCGTAGCTTCCTGCTACGCTCTTTTAACATGACAGAGACACTTGTTTTTAACTCCTGAAAAGCTGACTCAATCCACTAAAAACTGACAGGTAACAATTTTCATGATAATTTGTTGGGAATTATGAAAACATATCCATTGTTTACCGTATTTATTTTTTCATTATTTTTCTCCAACTGTGCGGAAAAAAGCATGAGAACTCATTTAGACACTGATTCTGCCTCATCTCTAGAAAGCAAAACAACTCCCTTCATAGGATCGTTTCAAGTCCATCGTTTTTCTTTTCCCAATGGGCTTAAACTCCTCGTCGTAGAGGACCATACATCCCCCACCTTTGCTTATAACACTTGGTTTCGAGTAGGATCTAGAGATGAGGAAGTGGGGAGAACAGGACTCGCCCATCTCTTTGAACACATGATGTTCAAAGAAACTAAAAACCTAAAAGACGGTGAGTTTGATCACATCTTAGAAGCCGCTGGTGCGGAGGGAGAAAACGCTTTTACAAACAGAGATTACACTGCCTATGTTCAAGAGCTTCCAAAAGAACGCTTAGAACTGATTACTAAACTTGAAGCCGATCGAATGCAGAATCTGGTCGTTGATGAAAAAAACTTCAAAACCGAAAGAGAGGTAGTCCAAAACGAAAGAAGATTTCGGACGGAAAACAACCCAGACGGGAAAATGTTTGCAGAACTTTTTGATATCGCTTTTATCAAACACCCCTACCATTGGCCTGTCATTGGTTATCAAGAAGACCTAAATCGAATGACTGCAGAAGATGCCTATAGGTTTTATAAGAAATTATATGACCCAAGCCGCGCGACCGTCATTGTCTGTGGCGACGTAGAACCTAAAGAAGTTTATAAAATAGTTGAAAAATTTTATTCCAAAATTCCAACACAGTCTCCTCCTCTTGCGACTTTTACTCCAGACCCTGCGCAAGTATCCTCTAGACACAGAGTTGTGAAACTTAATATACAGGTAGAAAAACTTCTACTGGGGTACCACATCCCTGAAATAACTCATCCCGATATCCCTGCTTTACAAGTCGTTCAAATCCTTCTAGGCGGCGGGAAGAGCAGTCGACTCTACCGCTCACTTGTAGAAACTGGGATTGCCACCTCAGCAGAAGCTGAGGCCATGGATGACAAAGATCCAACACTCATGCTCATCTCTGTCAATTTACAAAAAGGGAAAAAAGCAGCTCACGCTGAAAGCATTGTATTAAAAGAACTCCAAAATCTCTCCAAAGAGCTCATCTCAGACAATGAACTCCAACGAATAAAAAATAAAATAAGTTTTGGTTTTTATGAAGGCTTAAACTCAAACTCTCAAAGGGCAAGATTTTTAGGACAACAAGAAACTCTGGCTGGAGATTATGAAATAGGAATGAAAATTTTTGATAAATCCTTGAAAATATCGGCTCTGGATGTGAGAGAAGCGATAAAAAAATACTTCACTCAAAACAATCGATCTGTCATTACGGGGGTCTCAAAATGAAAAAACAAATCCTACCTTTTTTATTTTTACTCTCCTCGTCAGCGTTTGCGATAGAAGTGAACTTTGAACAAGATTCAAACTTACCCTTGGTGTATGTCAACGTCGCTGTAAGAGGAGGGACGATCGATGATCCCATCGGACAGTCCGGCATTTCTGATTTTTTAGGAGAAATGCTCCTTCGAGGAACAAAATCCCGTTCAAAAGAACAAATCGATCTCACTCTAGACCAAATGGGTGCACGAATTGAAGTCGAAACAACCCCTGAATCACTCATCCTTCGCGGAGCTGTTTTATCTAGCCAAATTGACCCGTTTTTAAAATTACTCACTGAGATTGTCTCGCAACCCTCATTTCCTGAAAACGAAATCAGAAAGTTAAAGTCAGAAACTGTTTCTAAAATTTTAGAAGAACTCAGTAACGATGGTGGATTGGCAAAGAGAAAGGTTTATCAGTTTTTATTCAAAAACCACCCCTATGGCAACTCCGCTATTGGTAAAACAGACGAAATCAAAAAGCTCACGCAGACTCAATTGCTAACTCACTATAATCGCATGTTCAAAGATCACAGACTTTTAGTGGTAGGAACTGGGGATGCTGATCCATCAAAAATTAAGTACTGGGCAGATGCACTTTCACTTCTCAGAGAGGGGGGGGAGGAACCTACTTTAGTCCCCCCTCCACGCAACCCCACACATCGAAAAATTTTATTGGTGGATAAACCGGATCGTACCCAGACCCAAATTTTTGGAGGCCAAGTGGGAGTCAGCATGAAGGATCCTGATTTTTTTCCCCTTTACCTCGGAAATTATGCATTTGGGGGGGGATCATTTTCCGCAAGACTCATGGTTGAAATTCGAGTCAAACGCGGTTGGAGCTATGGGGCAAATAGTAATTTTAGACACGGAAGACAGCCCCGATCATGGATGTTCCATCTTTTCCCAGCTGCAAAAGACACCCCACAAGCTTTGGGCTTCACCCTGCACATGATCGAAGAACTCAGGGACAAAGGAATCACTGAAAAGGAATTCGAATTTTCCAAACAAAGCCTGATTAATAGTGAGGGATTTATGTATAACACTCCTCAAAAAAGAGTGGAAAACAAACTCATAGAAAAAACTTTTGACCTTCCAGAAGGGTTCATGAAATCCTATGGATCTAATCTAGAAAAAGTCACTCTTGAGCAAACGAACTCTGCACTACGTGATTTCTTAAAGCCAGATAAACTTTCTATTGTGGTTTTGTGTACCGCTAAAGAAATGAAAGAAAAACTGAGTAAAGCTGTAGGTGTGATGGCGGACGATATTGAAGTTGCTCCGTATACACAGGAATAGCTGAATCTGTTTTATGTTTTGCCGAAGATCAGTAATTATTCATGGCAAGCATCCATGCTCCAAAATTTACCATCCTGGTAAATTTTTTTAATGAATAATTACTGATCCTCAGCAAAACATATTTAACAGATTCAATTACTGCTGTGTATAACCAGAAACGCGGAAAAGTCCTCTGCAGCCATTACTGACCCAAACAGAATTTCCGTTATAGCCCCAAGTGCTGCCCTGGATGCAAGGACGATGTGAGTACTGTGATTCGAGGTAAGCTTGCTGAATGTCTAATCCCGTTCCACAAGTGCTAGTGTTAAAGTCAACGCTAGAACATGTAATATCCACTGTTCTATAATAATGCTCATAACGTGGAGTTACGTGAAATGTTCCACGACAGCCTCCCGTCACCCAAACAGAAGTTTCATTATAACCCCATGTGCTTCCTTCAATACAGGGTCTGTTTGAGAGCTGAGATTCGAGATACACCTGTTCGATCACGACACCAGCACTACAGTTACTATAATTGAAGTCCACGCTAGAGCATGTGAGCGAGAACCCTTGTTCATGATTATGGTCT
>JAHFAB010000230.1 GCA_023250795.1 Bacteriovoracaceae bacterium | reverse complement strand
TTTATACCCCAAGACAACAAAGCACCATTGTCTTTTATGACAAAAGAAGCTCTACCATCCAACATTGCTTCAGTCACTCCAGAGGAAAAAATCTGAAATGGTTTTTGTCGGTAGTTTTGTAATGCAATATTTATGACAAAAGGAGACGTTCCTTGTATACCGTCCTGATTTCCCCAACAATAAAGTGCCCCTCCATTATTTAAGGCGCATACGTGAGGGCCGATGCTTGTATATGCCCCCCCAAACCATTGGCCACTCGCCCAAAGTTCTACTATCCCTTGCATAAAACCATTATGAGTACCGCTGCTGAGATATCCCAGTAAGGATTTTGGATTAGTAAACATCGATTTAATATTAGAACCAATAATAGTTTTAGGTGTAAGTGCAGGGGATATTCCATTTCCAAGTTGGCCATAACTATTTTTACCCCAGCAATAAAGTTCATTATTTACAATCGCGCACATTTGATATCCAAAAATTTCTATATCACTGACACCAGAAGAAAAAACTTGAAAAGGTTTTGTTTTTTGGTAGATTACTCCGTTCACCGTTCCATTTCCAATGAGACCATCTTGATTATTACCAAAACAGTAAAGAGCTCCTCTTACAATTGCGCAAAAAGTACTAAAAGAAGCCTTTACTTTAGTCACTCCTGATGAAAAAACTTTGCAGACACCAGAAGAAGATTGAGCAAGAGGGCAATCATCAGCTTTACCGTCAACAGATTTCCAATCTATTGCCGATGCCATATACCCTGAACAATACATTGCATCATTAGCTCCATAATATCCAACACGACAAGCAGAGTGTGAGTCAGAAGAACCAGTGCTATGACCACGCACAGCTTCTTCTTGTTGTTTTATTAAATAGGCAGGATCTTGCCCAAAATGTTCCCAAGGAAGGGAATTATACCTAAAAAGCATCAGTTTACCATTTACGACTACAGTCGTCTGATTAGAGAGTCCAAGTGTACGTAAAAAAGTAACTTTGGAATCATAAATTTTTAGAGGGGTCAGATGATGTTTAAAGTTTTTACCAGAAAGACGAAAACCAGGTTGATTATTTCTTTCATTCAAAAGGTCTTCACCCCAACAATAGAGAGCCTCAGAACGAATGGCACAGGTATGAAAAAGTCCTGCTTGTACAGCACTTACTCCAGAGTCAAAAACCTTAAACGGTGTAGGTTGAAATCCAGTTTGTCCATTACCCACCTGTCCATGTCGATTATCTCCCCAACAGAAAAGAGCCCCTTTGGGTTGCTGAATAAAGCAAGTATGAGTTGACCCAATCGCAAAGGGAGTGAACCCTGGTGGAGTTGGGGGAGATGTGTTTTCGCAACTCGTAATCTCTTTCACGCTACTTGCAAATGCAAAGTAGGGATTTGCTTTCATGGTTTTTTCTGCTGAACATGGAAAAATCTTTCGTCTACAAATGTCGGTAAATGTTTTAAACCCAACTATGTCCTCGTTATTTGCATTTTTTAATAAATACGCCTTTACCTGAGGATCGGTGAGTGGACCTGATGCTGGATTAGCAGCTTGTAATCTCAGAGCTTCTTTTTTAGGAACTCCGAGTGCTAAAAATTTGTTGTTCTCTAATTTGTCTTTTATTTCGGGTAGTTCAAAAAACTGGGATAATGTTAAATTTGGATTTTTCCCCTTAGCCGAACAAAACTGCTTATTAAACTCAATCTCGCTCTGAGCTTGGATCAAAGCCAAAACAGCTCCGGCAAAGGAAGCATCATTATTTGAAGCAAGTTGACGGTTTTGAGAAACAAGGCTTACAAGTGCCCCATATCCAATCAACACAGCTGCCCCAATCACTAGCAAGCTGATTAATAAAGCGTTCCCTTTTTGATTGAACAATTCTCATCCCCCCCATTATGACTACCTGATAATGGTCTCATTTCTCTGGAGAAAATAGAATGTGTCAAGTTTGACTGCAAAAACGTAATACAACCCGTCGAATTATTTACCTCTCAACCCTGAAGCAAAACCCCTTGAGATAATCATCATTTGGAAAAGTTGGAGGGAGTTCTATTCTATGTAAGATTTTTACTTTTTTCCCATTAAGGGCAGTATTGATGTCCCCCCTAAATTTCTCAACGGAAATATTGGAAGAATTAATCGACGTCACTAAGATCCCTCCGTCCACGAGAAGATCGAGCGCAAGTCTGTGAAGTTTCACTAAGTCCTTCGAGGTAGAAAAACTACACCTCTTTCCACGAGAAAAAGAAGGAGGATCTAAAATCACGCAATCAAATTTTCGACCCTGTTTGTAAAATCTAGGAAGCCATTCGAAGACATCTCCAGAAACCGTTTCTAACGACTTCGTTGGCAGACCATTGAGTTCCCAGTTTTCTTTAGCCCACACAAGAGCTGGTTTTGACAAGTCTAAGTTCAGAACTTCACTTGCACCTCCCACTCCAGCAGCGACCGATAGACTCCCTGTATAAGAAAAAGTATTTAGAATCCTCAAGCCCTGAGTATTCCTCTTTAACCAGTCTCTCAAAGGGGCGTGATCTAAAAAAAGTCCCGCGTGACGAGTACCTAAAAGCTGAACCCAGAAACGCATTCCGTTTTCTCGAACTTCGATTCGTCCCACCGGCGGAGCTCCAAATAAAACCTGGGATTCTTTTGGGAGCCCTTTTTCAGGACGGTGTAAAATAACGGCCGAGAAAATGCCTTTTGCCAAAAGAAATTTCTGCACTTCTTCTAACCCTCCCACCTCCTCCTCAGTTCCCCAATGAGTTACCCAGGCATGCTCTTCAAATAAATCAATCGCAAAAGATTTTAGTCCGAGACTTCCCTCTCGAGAGGCCTCTCCGGGCCCATGCCAAATACGAGTAGCTTGTTTGTGTTCAAAATGAGACATTCTCAGATTCTCTATCATTTTTTACATGAAATGAAAAAATTCGATGTTATAAAAGAGTATGCCTTTCAAACTGGGACAAAGAGGTCTTTGGGGTGGGATTTTCGTACTTTTATTGGGTTCAATAGTCCTATACCTTGTCTCTTTATCCAAAAGCCCCAATCAAGAGCTCGTTTTTGTAAGAGAAGTTCCCTCGACCCTCAGTCAGATCCAAATCGGCAAAGCCATTCATGAACTCAAATATTGGCCGCAGTGGTTTTTTAGCTTAAAAGAGGTCAAAGCTGTAAACTCCCAAGGCATGGACCGCCCTGCAGAAGAACAACTCAGTTGGGTGGGAGCATTGTTAAAATTCAACATGGAACCTCCTGGGAAATCGTGGAAACGCTTTGAACTCTACTTTGAAATTACAGATTATCGCCCCGGAGATCACATCACGCTGACCTTGCACAGCGACTCGACACAAAGAATCACTCGACTTTTTGATCATCTAGAATGGAAAATCGAACTGCTTCCACAAAACGGAGGTGTCCTCATTCGAGGAACTCTCAAAGCCCATACAGCTCACTGGAAATCTAGAATCATCTCTCAGATTGCAGCGGGATCGGTACAACGCGTTATGTTAAATCAGCTCTTTTACCCCGATTTACAAAAGCTTGCTCACCTAGAAACCCGTTAAGCTCACCGCCTCGTTTTACTTCGCAGCACTTTTTTCTTTAGATTTTGTTTATATTGAGCAAGAAGGTCCAGCAACGATTTGTTTTGTCCCCCTGCTGCTAAAATTTGTACGGCAAGTAGCCCGGCATTAAACGCATTGCCAATAGCGACCGTTGCCACTGGAACTCCCCTGGGCATCTGCACGATCGACAAAAGCGAATCATGGCCCTTGAGATGTCCGATGGGAACCGGAACTCCGATCACAGGAAGTTCCGTGTGTGCCGCAACCATCCCGGGCAAATGAGCAGCTCCTCCGGCACCCGCTATAATCACTTGGATCCCTTGTCCACGTGCTTTTTCAGCAAACTGAGCCATTTCGCGCGGAGTTCGATGAGCTGAAATAATAGAAAGCTCATGCATAATTTTAAACTGCTTGAGCACTTTCGCTGCTTCCTTCATCACGGGGAAATCTGATTTACTTCCCATCACAATGGCCACTTGAGGCAGTTTTTTAGAGTTTTTCATTTTATTATACTTTCCTTCTCTACTGCTTGATTTCTATTGGTTGATATCTACTGCTTGAAATGCTTTTTCACAGTTTTTTAGATCTTCCATCAGACGAGGTAAACCACTTGGAGAGTTCACGCAACCGTTTATATGTCCCATTTTTCGCCCAGGTCGTAACTCTGACTTCCCATAGGAATGATAATGAAGGGAAGAACCTGGGAAAAACTTAGAGTGTAGAAAAGGCATTTTCCCAGTCCGATTGCCAATTAAGTTGATCATTGCAAACCCAGGCTCCGAGCTCACATTC
>JAHFAB010000229.1 GCA_023250795.1 Bacteriovoracaceae bacterium | reverse complement strand
CGACACGTGAGCCCAGCATGGAGTCAATTCCTGAGGTGGAGTTATCCGCACTAAAAGTATGGAGAGAGGGTTTTATTTTTTCAAAAAATTCTGAGATGATTTTTTCTTTTTGATCGGGTTGAATAAAATTCATATTATTTCTAATAAAATTAGAAAAATAATGAAACCGAACACTCGTGTGTTCTCCAAATAGAAAATCAGAGTCCATCATGTTTCCACAAATCATGGCTGTATTTTCTAAAATTTTTGGAGAGTTTAGAAGTCCTGACATCTTCAGAGCTTCTTCTACGGTTTTAAAAAGTCTAAATTGATTAGGATCAAGGTGATCCAAGACTACAGGTGGAATTTTCCATCTAAACTTTTCTTTAGGAGGAGGTAATTCTAAAAATCCTCCCTTTGTCGTAGCTGTTTTCCATTTGGCGCCCACGTCTTGCGAATAAAATTTTTCTTTTTCCCATCTGTCTTTTGGGGGTTCGGTGAGAAATGTTTTTCCTGCTTTTAGATTTTCAGAAAAAGTTTTTAGATCCAGAGCGCCAGGGAGTTGGACAGCAAGTCCCACGATCGCAATCGGGACATTATAGGTGCTATCAGAAGACATAAGTGAGAGTTCTTTGATGGGAACTTGATTGAGATAGAAGTGCTTAAAGTGAAGAGAATTTGTATTCAAATATTCTTTATGTGTTTTTTCGTCATATTCTTCGATTTGTAAATTATAATTGGTACCGCCAAACCCAAAACTGTTGGTCATTGCTTTTCTTGTTCTGTTTTCTGTTCGAGCTTTCCATTCCTTTGCTTTCAACGGTACGTAGAGTGGGTAATCCGGTTGCTCTAATTCTGGGATGAGTTTTTGAATGCCTGCAGTCGGTGGCAAAGTTTTGTTTTGAATGGCCAAGATCGTTCTAAACAATCCCGCCATTCCGGCCCCAGTGAGCAAATGCCCTACTGAAGCTTTTGCAGAACCGATTGCGATTTTGTTTTTATGATCATTTATTTCGAGATCTTTTTCAATGAGGTCTTTAATTCCGGTGAGTTCCTCTAAATCCCCCACCTTCGTTCCTGTTCCATGACACTCGATGTAGTCTAGATCACGGATTCCATAAGGCACCTGTTTGAGAGCTCTGAGTACAGCGAGTTTTTGTCCCTCTTTGTGGGGAGCCCATGGAGCAGTTTTAGATCCATCAGAGGAGGCCCCAATCCCCCGGATTACAGCATGAATTTTATCTTTTTCTGCCAGAGCCTGAGAGAGTCGCTTGAGAACGACGAATCCAGCGCCTTCCCCAACGACAAATCCAGAGGCACTGACGTCAAAGGGAAAACTTCCGAAGTTAGACATGGTTTTAGCTTTTGAACAATAGACATAGAAAAAAGGGAGGATTTCTCCCACTCCACCCACCACTGCGGCGTCACACCCACCCGTTCTCAGTTTTTTGATTCCAATGTCAATTGCTGCAAAAGAAGAAGCACAAGCTGAGTCCACCGCCGTGTGACCCCCAGTGAATCCGTTGAGTTTTGCAATTCGTGCAGCGAGTGCACTTGCCATAGACGCTGTGAGTCCATCAATAGAAAGTTTTTCTTGTAGTTTAAAATATTCTTTCTTTAGTTTTTCAAGAATTTTCGCCTTTTCTTCTTCAGAAAATCCAAGAAAAGTGGGAGTTTCACAGAAATCATCTAAGTGATGGTAGATCCCACTATCGCTATAATCCCTCAGCATCGGTGTGGAGTAGGCATTGCCCGCAAGGACAACGAATGTTTTTCTCACGTCTTTTGATGAAAGTAATTGTGAATCATCAATAGCATCTTGCGCGGCTGTCAGTCCGTACCTAAAATGTGGATCAGAGGCGTGAATCGCTGAGGGCGGAAGCCCCTTGAACCTTTTATAGGGAAAATCAAATGGATTAACCGGGGCCCCCAAACAGGTTTGGGTTTTGTTCCAATTGTCTTCACTCGGATCGTAGAGTGGAGTAAGTCCCTTATGGTCCTCTTTTACTTCTCTGATGAAAGACTTGTTTTCTAAAATATTTTTCCAATATTTTTCTGTATTGGGTGCCTCTGGGAAATAACAGCCCATCCCTACCACAGCGATAGGTTCGTAGAGATCGATTTGTGGATTTTTCCGTTCACGATTTTGGAACATGGACAAACTCTTCTTTGAAATGGGGTGTGAATTCGACCAGTGTCCCATTGTCGAGCACGATCGTTTGCCCCTTGAGGCTTGGAGGACAAAGGTCACTCAAGAGATATGAAATGAGGTCTGCAATTTCTTTTGGATCAATAAAGTACTCCGGTTTAAAAATATCCATCGTCCCGCGTGTAACTGCATCCAAAGCGGCAGTTCTGACTAGTGTGGCAGAGACGCAGTTGATGCTGATTTCTGTCTCTTTGAGTTCTACGGTGAGTTGTCTCACGGCTCCTTCGAGAGCAGCTTTGGTCACTCCGATGGCTCCGTAGTGCGGGATACCGTACCTGGCCCCCTCTGACGAAAGAAACACGGCTCTGCCCTTTTTGTTTTTAAATAAAGGCAACGCAGCTTTCACACATTGTACAGGACCAAGAACGTTGATTCCTGAAATCCGATTCCAATCCTCCTGAGTTTGATCTAGCAGTTTCTTTCGATTACCGGAGGCGGCGTTTAAAACTAGGCCATCTAAGTGTCCCCATTCTTGTGCTACTGTTTCAAAAAGTTTAGCAATGGAAGCGGGTTCATTCATATTGGCGGAAACAGCAAAAACTCCAACTCCAAATTCTTTGTGAATCTGATCCACGAGCTCGAAAGCGTTTCTTTCAGAAAACTGATAATGAACACAGACATTGCTTCCTTGTTTTGCAAAGGCAAGGGCCATCTCTCTCCCAATTCCTCTGGAGCTACCTGTGATCAGAATGTTTTTTCCTTGTAAAAGCATGTGCTTTAGACCCCTCTAGATAACGCACTGTGTTTAGCACGGGTGACCCAGGAGGTTAAGTTAAAAGTGAGAGATCAATGTAATAGGGCAGTTTTATGGAAGTGAGGGTTTTAAAAAAGCGAGTCTAGTCACGTTAAAGGAGCGTAGCAGGATGCTACGCGATGACCTCAAGGACGAGTACCCACGTGACTAGACTCGCTTTTTTAAAACCCTCACTTCCATAAAACTGCCCTATTACTTTAATTTCTTAATTTAAATTCATTTTGGGTTATCCTAGTATTCGGCGACATGGGAAATTTACTTAGACACAGCTATTTGCTTTTCTTCATACTTATTATGGCGTTAACCCTTTTTTCCACTGAGGAAAAAAGCTTTGCGCTTCTGCATAACCTCCCACCTTCGATAGCTGAGGAGGTTTTAACTGAGTCTGTACCCATGGTTTTTGCTCCCAATGATTTTGAAGCGAAGGATTTTTCTTTAGTTTGGGTGGGTAAGCCGATTCCTGGAGTGGATATTTCTCTGGGGCGTGAGAGTTTACAATGGGTTCGTGTTGTGGATTTCCTGCTCTTACCCCGAGGGCGAGCGATCATAAAGGCGCAGGATATTGAGAGTGGGCAAGTTTCCAATAAGGGGTTTTCTCAAAATTTTACTGTCAAAGAGGGGGTGGGGCAAGCTGAACTGCCAGTCGCTTTGATCTCGGGTGAGAAAAATAGAATTCATCTCACATTGAAAAAAAACGGACAACTTCTTGAATCAGATTTAGAAATTCAGTTCAAACCCCAAACGCTCTCAAGTGAGTCCAGAGTGTTTACTGATCCGAGCTGCTCCCCCTATCGGGTGCGAGCTCAGAGTGATGGACTCAAAGGTATTCATTGGATCTATGTCGGCTGTCGTCTCGTGTATGTCGAAGGATCTGAACATCGAACTCCCAGTTTAGAAATGTTCGTATTTTGGGATAATGTGGGTCAGATCATTGCTGTAGATGGGATTGAGACCCCATCGACTTCAACCTCGATTTGGCCTCTGAGGTTGAGACCTAGTCCGGGTCAAGTGACTTTGAGTGGTGGAGGAGAGTCTGTCACGTTCACTTATGGGATTCCGGAGCGATTGAGATTGGGTTCTTTTGGGCTTGGGGTTGGACCTTATTCATATTCGTTTGAGTCCTCTGATGGGGACGACGTTCACCATATCGCACCCGTTCTCACTTTGTATCAGAGTTTTTTTATTACTGAGGTGATGCGTGTGGTGGCTTTTGATGCCACTTCACTACAGAAAAAATTTTTTACAGATTTTGGCATTTATTTAAACTCTGAATATATAAAATTCTTAGATCGTAGATTTGTAATCAACATCATGCTTGGGGCACATGTGATTGGATTTCACAGCGATAATAAAACTCATTTTATATTTGGTGCGCCCCAAGGATTCGAAATCGTTTTTAAGGAT
>JAHFAB010000228.1 GCA_023250795.1 Bacteriovoracaceae bacterium | reverse complement strand
CGATGAGGCTGTGTGCATAGGCCCCCCACAATCAAAATTGAGTTATTTGAATATTGCCAGCATTCTCACCGCTGCTGATATTACTGGAGCTGATGCGATCCACCCTGGGTATGGTTTTTTGTCTGAAAATGCAGAGTTCGCTAGGCTATGTAGGGATTGCAAGATGACTTTTATTGGTCCAAGTCCCGCCAATCTAGAAGCGATGGGAGAAAAAACAAGAGCAAGACAGATTGCAAAACAAGCTGGGGTTCCACTTTTACCGGGGACAGAGAACGCACTGCCAGGCCTAGAAGCAGCATTAGAAGAAGCAGTCAAAATCGGTTACCCGGTTATTTTGAAAGCTGCGGCGGGAGGCGGTGGTCGAGGTATCCATGTGGTTTACAATGCTCAACAGCTAAAGTCTTCTTTTGAAAGATCTAGTTCAGAAGCTAAGGCAGCTTTTGGTAATGCCGCAATGTACTTGGAAAAATACTGTGAGCACCCCAGGCATGTTGAGATTCAGGTTTTGTGCGATCAGTTTGGAAATCGTATTTTTTTAGGAGAGCGAGATTGTACCATTCAAAGAAGACATCAAAAAGTGTTAGAAGAGTGTCCGAGTCCCATTCTTAATCAAAAACTCAGAGAACAGATGGGTGAAGCTGCACTCCTTCTTTGTAATGCGGTTCAATATGAAAATGTAGGAACGGTTGAGTTTTTGGTAGATGAAAATGAATCTTTTTATTTCATGGAGATGAACACACGCATCCAAGTTGAGCATCCAGTGACTGAGATGGTTACTGGAATTGATCTGGTTAAAGAACAGATTCGCATGGCCGCAGGTAAGAAATTACAAATAGCTCAATCTCAGATCCAAATTCGCTCTCATGCTATCGAATGCAGGATATTGGCAGAAGATCCTGAAAGATTTACCCCATCACCTGGAAAAATCACGGCTCTCCACGTACCTGGAGGATTTGGGGTCCGAGTAGATTCTTTTGTTTACGACCAATATCAAGTTGTGCCTTTTTATGATTCTATGATTGCAAAACTCATCGTGCATGCTCCGACTCGATCAGATGCAATTGCAAAAATGCGTCAAGCTCTTGACGAGTTTGTGATTGAGGGGATCAAAACGAATATTACATTTCATAAGAAAATTTTATCGAGTAAAAAATTCAAAGACGGTGAGTATGACACTCATTTTTTGGAAGAGTTTCTCCCAAAATACGAGTAAATTTAAAGAGATGAATAAGTCTTCAGACGACACACAAGTAGATTTAGGTCAGGACTTACTGGAAAAAACTACAACACTGCACACCGAAGTACCTCCATCGAATCTCAATTCTGATCAGATAGCTGATCTATTACAGTCAGCCAGAATACTGATGGCTGAAAAAATTTTAGATGAAGCTAAGAAAATTTTAAGGCAGATCATTCGAAATGATAGTCAAAATTTAGAGGCCCTAAAACTACTAGAAGAACTTCAGTGTTTAGAGTTAAACGCTCTTATTGGAGAGATGACAGAGAATCGAGCTAATCCCGGAATAAAAAGTATATTAGATGACGTTAATTCAGAAGAAGTGATGAAAAAATTAGATTTAGACCTAAAATTGGGGATTTTTTTTGAAACTCAATCGAGTTTTGTTTTTTCAGAATCAGGTTTGTTTAATAATAAGGAGTCTCTCGAGAAGTTTGAAAAAAATCTAGAAACCGAGTTAGTCTCTCTGTCTACAAAAGACCATATCGATATCGGCATTGCCTTTTTAGAAATGGGGCTGTACGAGATTGCAGCAAAAAGATTTAGAGTGGCTAAAAGAGATCCATTAGAAAGTCTGATGGCAACGGGATTAGAGGCTTATGCTCAGATTTTATCTGGACATTCTTTCGAAGCAACTCTAAATCTTGAGCCACTATTACGAGATTCTGAAATTCTAGCGGTAGATAAAATTGAATTACTTTATCTTATGGGGCGTGCTTATGAACAGCTTCAGAAACCAGAGTTGGCGAAAGAGTGGTATATGCAAGCAAAAGCGGTGGACCCTCTCTACCGTGATATTGAAAATCGACTTCGTTTTCTTTCTAAGGTAAACCAGTGAAATGTGGAAACGTCCTCTCATTATTTTTTTAATCGTCACCAGTTTGCTGACCGCTGGGATGGTATGGTTTATTCAGACAACCTATTTTGCAGGAATTTTAAAAAAGGTGATTGTAAAATTTGTTCCTCTTGAAGCGGGAGTCAATGGAGATTTTAAGGATTTAGCCATTAACTTGATTCCTCCTGGGATATCGATACAAAATCCGGCTCTTTCTGTAAAAAGTAAAAATATTTTTAATCTGCCTGAAAATTCTATCATCCAAGCAGAAAAAATTGTTGTCAGTTTTCATCCTTTTCAAATGTTTTCAAGAAATATTAAGGCTAAAAGTGTAACGATTATCAAGGGTAATGTTCAGTTAGCTTATGATTCCATGCCATTTGAAAAGAAAAAGAATAAAAAAACTCCTTTATTTAATTTGAAGTGGGATCAGCTTCTAAGGTTTAGAACTGAATCTGTTCGACTCGAAGATACACACGTTAAACTTTCGGTAGCAGAACCAGGGTTGTCGATTGATCTCAATGCTCACATTCTTTTGATCAGTCAGTGGGAAAGCAAAATAGGTCTTGGTTACGAATCAGAAGTAGAATTAAGGGATATTAAGGGAGATTTTCCTAAAAAATGGAATATTCCTAAGTTTATTTCTAACATGAGAGCTCACCTGAAAGTCAATGAAGTGGGTCTATTTTTGGAAGATTTCTATACGTTACAAGATAAACTCACATTCAAAGCGAATGGAAATATCAAATGGGACTCTTCGAAGGGAATATTGGCTGAGTTAAAAACAGATTTTATGGGAGAGTTAGAGTCATTGTTTAACATCCTTCCAGAGTTTGAAAAGAACAAACAATTACCTCACGGTGTTTTTATTTATCACGGAGAGATTCAATGTAATTTCGATCATTTTTATGAAAGTTTAAAACTCAATGGGTCTTTGTCACTCAAGGATGTTTTGTTTAACGGTTGGAAGATCGATCAGATAAAGAGTGTTGGGTCATGGATTTCGTCTCCAACAGGAGGTGAAGTATCAATTGCAAGCGCTGAATTAGAGTCTCCAGAAGTTTATAAACGTGGTGGGGTTCAATCTGGTTTTGGTGGGAAAGTGAGTTTAGGTTCTTTTAAGTTCAAGCCAGGTAATCATGATGAATCTGTGGCCATTTCTATGCAATTAGAAAATTCTCATTTGCATTGGTTTGCAGCTCCTAAAATTGATAAAATTTATCCATTAGATTTTCGAGCATCTGGACCAATACAGATTATTTTTCAACCTGGTAAGAAGCAAAAACTATGGAGTTCAGATCTAAAACTAAAACTGAACATCAACGAACTTCTTCTTGATAATCAACATTTAGGTAAAACCAAGCCGGTAAAAAAAATGATTATGGTTCCTGCTTTTTCTTTAGAAGGGGGAGTTCGTGTAGATGGAAACGGTATCGTTCCGCAGGGACTTTCCCTGGTTTTGCCTGACTCTAAATTCCAAGTTGTAGGTAAAGTTGAGTATGAAACTGGGTTTGATTTGTTTGCTAACGGTCCAGTGAGTCTAAAGGATATTAAGCACATAGGAGAAATCCCAATTGATGGAAATGGCTCTGTTTCAGCTCATATACATGGACCGACATCGAGAACGATTGTTGATTTTGATGTAGATTTGAAAAATGCATATTATCTCAGTCTAAAGTTTGGAGATGTAAAAGGGCGAATTACATATGATGAGGATGCTGACAAATTATTTATACAAAATGTTTTAGCTACTCAAGGAACCACAGTTTATTCTGTTAATGGATTGCTTGATTTTGGAAAATTAGAAAAAGCAGCTTTAGATGTACAGATACAAAAAGGAAAAATTCAGGATTTTATCCTCATTTTTGAGGAATTAACCTCTCGGCTTTGGTGGTTTCCAAAACAGATCAGGGGAGAGATGAGTGGGAATCTAAAAGTTCAAGGTGGATTATCTCTCAGCAATTTAGAAGTCGTTGCGCAAATTAATGGTAATAATTGGGAGTATTTTGGAGAGCGTTTTAAACAGGTTACAATGCATGGTGGTTATGACAAAGGAAAGTATTATTTAGAATCTTTCAAAACTACAAAACGTTCTGGGCTCTTATTTGGCAAGATTTCTTATGATAACGAAGGGATAATTGATTGGAAATTAGAGAGCGATTCTTTTACTGCGAACGAGCTGAACCATATTGCAAAATTGGATGTTCCGATTCGTGGAAAGGTCAAAATATTGAGCAAAGGAGGGGGAAAAGAAGATGCTATTGAGAGTAATACTAGAATT
>JAHFAB010000227.1 GCA_023250795.1 Bacteriovoracaceae bacterium | reverse complement strand
TGACCTTTAAGGGTTGCGATTTTATCAGCACTTGAGTTTAAGATATTTTCCAGATTTTTTAAAAGCTCTTTAACTTTTTCTTTTCCTACAGAATTTATGCAATCACGCCTAGTTTTCAGGTAATTTGGAGGTTGTAGTTTAGGATTTACTTCAGTAGTTCCATGAATACCCTCAGGATTGAAATACCACCCAGTGGGGGTTCCTTTTTCGTTAATTGGTGATTTTGTAGTATCATCAAAAAAATCAGAGTCGAATCCACCACCAAACTCTTGTTGTCTAAATGCTCTTCTTTTTTCCCATTCAGATTTTAAGTACTCATTATAAAATTTATCAACTTTTTTATCATTTTTATCAACGTCCTTATTTTCGTTCAAAATCTTTTGTTTTTCATCAGTATCATCCGCCTTCGCAACGTTCCCAAAAGAGCCCATTACCAAAGCCACCATCAACAAACCATTTACATATTTCTTATTCATAACTACTCCTTCACAAAAATTAATCCTTCCCTAGATCTAAT
Organism: Bacteriovoracaceae bacterium; assembly: GCA_023250795.1. Taxonomy (GTDB): domain Bacteria; phylum Bdellovibrionota; class UBA1018; order UBA1018; family UBA1018; genus JAHFAB01. The sequence continues at coordinate 3,866 of JAHFAB010000227.1, read as the reverse complement.
TCTGAAGCACATCTTGCATTTCATTTCTTACAGAATACTAAAGCAAGAATGATGCCAATCCTCAGCACAAAATCAGAAAGCGAATCATCTACATGAATTTAAATAACAATTAGATAAAAACACACGCAAACATCAGCACTCGTTTTATCACCAAAACTGCATTTCTACTTTCCAAGTGTAAAAACCTTGGCCACATTTTGGGGTCTCCCTGTAACTCTTACAAACTGTCTAAAAGTTAGACAGTTTTCAAAAAAACAGCCCTTGAAATCATTGGGTTTTTCCGGCCTAAAGTTGGTATGATCATTGCTCTACCTGGGAGCGGAAGTTGGGCTAGGATTTATGAGAACAAGATTTGGCCAGACCGTAACAAACCAAGCAAAGCTGAGAAAGAGCTCACGTGCTCGCATGGGCTTCCTCTCATGCCTCAGCTTTGCTTTCTTGTTCTCGACCTCTCTCATCTGTTCAAAACAGGCATGGCCCATCCCGAACCTCAAGCCAGACTGGATCAAAAGATACCAGCCCAATAATTCATTCTTGTCTGATCTAAAAACCCAAGAAGTAGACGTGGGGATCATCCCCTTACACAAACAAGTCTTTGACACCGATTATGCAAAACAGAAAAGAAAAGACTTTGAAAACATGACCCGTGAATTCGATACCCGAGAAAAAAAGGGCGCGCTCAGTTTTGATGAAAAAAAAGCACAATGTGACAAGCTCTCAGAATTCTCTCAATCCACATGGACCGATGTGAGAAAATACCAACAGAATAAAAAACTAAAAGAACTAAGAAACGGTGTAAAAACTGCAGCTGAAAATGATCCTGGCATAAAAAAAATAAAAAAACCAATTGCTCTCATCGGAGGTCTGATTGCATTCTACTCTGGGGAACCACTGAAATATCAGTTTGCAAAAAACTCAGAGCTCATTGTAAAATCACAGACGGCAGACAAAAAAGCCGAGGTTAGCATCACTTCTCCTCTCGCGAGTTGCTCTATGGAGTACTTCGGAAAAGCGCCCTCTGAACGCAATCCCTTTGAACCCACCCCCTCCGACCCAGATCAAAGAGAAGAAAAATATAAGTTTAAGGTCAGCCGAGAAATACCTATTTTAAAAGTCAGTTCTGCTATCACCTATGGATCTACGACCAGTAATCTGAAAGCCTCGTTTACCCGGCCTTTGATCAAAAATCTTTCTTGCACATACGAGACAACCCACACTATGCGCTTTGAGAGCCTAGATCCAGAGAACGGGCCAAAAACGACTGACCACACTGTTAAACTGCAATACGGGTTTAACTTTTAACTGATGGGCACGCCCTAAAGTTCTAACTCAGAAAGCCACTGTGCAGATTTCAAAATCTGTATTTTTCCATACAGCTGTGTACGACTGAGATTCCTTACCAGTTGAATTGCTCTCTCAGGCTTGATAAAAGCATCGAAATACCTAAGAGAAGGAGAGAGCGATTCATCAGAAAGTTTTGTTTCAATGAGATACTCAGGCTTGTTATTTACAAGAGTCAAAAAATCAACTTCACGTTTTTGATGATCTCTCACATAATGCAAAGCTCTTTTTTCTCCACGCATGTCCTCCAGATAATGATTTCGCTTTAACAGGGCACAAGCAACTAGGTTCTCAAATCTAGCATCAGGAGCATCCGTCACCCTTCCAGTATCAAAAAAATATATTTTAGGTTCCTTAAGCACTGCTCTGGAAATATTTTTTGCATTTGGAGTCACTACAAAAACTACGTACAATCTTTCTAAAACCTCTATCCATTTTTTGATTGTATGAGGAGATACCTGAATATCCTTTGCCAATGACGAATAAGAAATCGTACTTCCCACCCGTTCTGCGAGCAAATCTACGAGAATCTCAATCGATTTTAAGTCACGAACTTTTTCTAAATCGATGAGATCTTCTCGCAAAATCACGTCCAGATGTGAGCGCCTCCATCGAGAAGCATCGTCTTGATTTCCATTTAAAAATGGCTCAGGAAAACCGCCTAAAGTCAGTAGTTTTTTTTCTATTTCATCCACTACCTGTGTTGAATCTGATTTTTTTATTTCGGCAATGGAGAGGGGATGAAGACGATGTAAGAAAAATCTCCCTGCTAAAGAGTCTCCCCCTTTTCGATAGATGTCTAACCGAGCAGAGCCCGTCACCAGTAGTCTCGGGCGAACTCCCTCGGTGTCATAAACTCCTTTGATCCATCTTTTCCAAAAACGCATTTTATGGAGCTCATCAAAAACGATGAGTTCCTTTTGCCTAGTCCAGGTTTCTTTTAAAATAATGGTTCGGTCTGCTTTGCGGTCAAAATTCAAATATTCAAACAACGGCTCAGAAAAAAAAGACTTTGCCAAAGTTGTCTTGCCCGATTGTCTTGGGCCGGACAGTAAAACAAGCTTTTTTTCTAAATCCCTTAAAATGAGTGTTTTTTGAGGCCTTTGCATAACGATAATGAGAATTTAGCATAGTACTGCAAAAAACTCATGAGAATTTTGCAGTACTATGCTAAATTCTCATATCAGCAGTAAACCCACATAGTTTCAACCAGTTAAAGCATGAGCAAAAACTATTCCAAATCAAATTCCACCACGGTAGCGCCCACCCCACCCTTGCCCACTCCCCCATCTTGAAAAGACTTGATGTAGGGCAATGTCCCTAAAAATTTGCGGGTACCTTCGCGCAAAGCGCCAGATCCCAATCCATGCACGATCGTCACCTGTCTCAAGCCACCACTTCGAAATGCCTGGTCTAAATACTGTTCTAAACGCCCCAAAGCCTCGTCCAATCTCACACCCCGTAAATCTAGTACACCAGGGGGAGTAGCTGGACGATCTTGATCAATCACTTTCAGCTCTTTTTTCTTCAAAAGCCCCTGTTTCTGCAGTTCTTCTTGGGTGAGAAGTTCTACATCACTCAATGATAGGTTCATCTGCAAATTTCCCATCGAAACTTTTATTTTACCGCCCAAAACCTCAAGAATCTTCGCCGTACTTTTCCACTTCGGCACCCGAACTATCTCACCCACTTTTAACTCTAGTGTAGGCTCTGGCAAAACATCCACATTTTCTGCGGCGGGACGCCCAATCAACTCTACAATACTGGGAGCCTCAAGCTCTAGTGCAGAGTCAATCTGTGAAACAGCGGAGGAGAAGCTTTGATTCAAACCACTGCGAGTCTGGTCCAGATCTTTTCTGGTACGCGCTTCATCCAGTTTACGCACTGAGGAACGCACTTCGTCCTGAGCCTGTTCTAGAATTCTCCTTAATCTCTGTCGTGTGCGATCTAAAAGCTCATCGAAAGAGGTCTTAGTCCTTTCAGTCCATTCTTTTTTTAGCCTCTCCGCTTCTTCTCGCAACGTTATAGCTTCTTTTCTGGCCTGAGAAACCAAGTGCGTGTCAGATTCGAGTTTGGACAAAAGTTTTTCAAAAGCTAAATGCTCTTTAGATAAGTACTTACGCGCCAATTCTAAGAGTTTTTCAGGAAGCCCCAATCGGCTGGCCGTCTCTAGTGCTCGCGACCGACCAGGTATCCCAAAATAAGTTTTGTATGTGGGCTGGTAGGTTCCTTCATCAAATGCAAAACTGGCGTTCAAGACACGCTCATCAGAAGCACCCAAAGCTTTTAGACTAGGATCATGCGTAGTCGCTACAATCATGGCTTTTCTCTGCATGAGAGTTTCTAAAAATGCCCTTCCTAGCGCTGCACCTTCCTCTGGGTCAGTAGCCGTATTGAGTTCGTCGATTAATACCAGGCTATTTTCTGAACCTGACTCTAAAATTTCTTTGAACCTAAGTATATGCCCCGCGAAACTCGACAAATGCTGCTCAATCGACTGTGGGTCTCCAAGATCGGCAAAAACA
>JAHFAB010000226.1 GCA_023250795.1 Bacteriovoracaceae bacterium | reverse complement strand
GATAATATTTCTCCCGTCAACATATATTTTGTTCGGTAGCATAAGTAGTAGAAAACTGCCTACCTCCCATGCATTGAATATTGGACACGTCCTTCCCGTCCCTCGGATTGCGGCTACAATTTTCATTGGAGCAGTGTTGTCAAACACCTCGCGTTGGTGAGGCGGAAGGAATGACGAGATTTTTGGTTTCATAGCTGGAAATACAAAAACCAGTATCACCGTAAATAGAATGAGTTTCAGATAGTTTTCAAAGCGAGGCTTATTGAGTACTTCGAGGGGCTTATCCCGATGGTCCAAAAGCCCATTGAGCTCTAGGGTCGGGAGAAGTACGACAAACGGGAGGGTTGCATTGCGAATAGCTGTGGCACCATTCAGTAGCAATACAAAAAACGGGTTGGAGACGATTACCCAAAAGTTTCGCCTTTTGCGCCATCGATGCAGAATAAAAACCACCCCGGCGACAAGTACAAAGTATAAAAATCCTGTCGGGAGATGTGCGATCGGAGTTGTCGGCTCCCACTCCGAGATCATTCGCCCTCGGGAGCGTTGCATCGTCTCCAGGATATAAGGAAATACTTCTGCTCCGAAAGGATTAAGCAACGTAGATAGTCCAATTAAAAAATGGCAAATAAGTAGATGCATGAAGAGTTTAGCCGTGAATCCATCATGGCGTTCCGCAAATAATAGCCATATAGATTTCCATGTCAGCATTAACCACAGTAAGACGAAACTTCCGTGAATATTTACCCAAAGCACGTTTAGGAGGCACAATTTTATGATTGTTTTGAACCTGATATCGGATAGCTGTTGGATTTTTGCTACTTCGAGAAAGGATAAGACCAGTGGGATTAAAGCGACCATGCTTGGCCTTTCGCCCAATGCGGCAAAGGCTCCCAGCCAAAAAGCATACATGCTACATCGGGCGACTTTATTGGAGAGATCAGATAATTTGAGAATGGAATTGCGATAGATAAACCATAGCAACAAGATGAGAAGTGCATAATGAAAGAGACAGACCGTCGTCAAATTTGTCGCTCGGTAGATCAGGGCATAAATAACGGAGATACCCCAGGCCGGATATACTAAGGGCGGAGTTGGAAGAACGCTGAAAATATCATTCCTCAAAATCTGATGATGATCGAGGAAATATTGGCCGTGGGCGATCCAACCTGCCAAGTCATTTACCGTGTAAGGCCCGATTACGGTGAAAATGAGCGGAATAAGCCATGCCATCAAAATTCTGAGCTGTCTATCTGACATAAGTCAATGTTATCGAGCAAAATGTGCTGAGTCTATTCACGATTTATAGGATGGCGGATTCAATCGGAGAGAGAGAGATTCGAACTCTCGGAGGGGTTTCCCCCTCACACGCTTTCGAGGCGTGCTCCTTCAACCACTCGGACATCTCTCCTGCAAAGCCAGCTTCCACCTCATATCACTCCGCAGCGGAGTGGCCCAGTATAAAAATTCTTGCTCCTTGACTTCTTTTATATAAACACATAAGCACATGTTTATATATGGGACAACTCACAGCACCGCTATCACTTAATAAATATCTGAGGACGCAAATCCCAGATGGGTTAAAATCCAAGAAGCTATTTTTTCTTTTAGCTGAGACGTTTCAGGCACTGGGGGATTCTTCTCGTATTCAGATTGTTTGGGCACTTTCGAAAAGAGAACTTTGTGTGGGCGAAATCACGGATCTGATTGGGATGAGTCAGCCAGCGGTGAGTCACCATCTCAGAACTCTCCGAAATCTGAAGCTCGTCAAAGTGCGAAGAGATGGACGGATTTCCTATTATTCATTAGACGACGAGCATATTGAAAACCTACTCAAAGAAGGAATTAATCACGTAGAGGATTTACTCCAATGAGTGTGACGGTTCGTTTAGGGAGCCTAAAAAAAGGCGAGTCAGGCACCATCGTTTCTGTCGAAGGAACAGAGATCATTTCGCGCAGACTTTTAGAAATGGGGTTGCTCGAAGGAGCTCAGGTCGACGTTTTGCATGAGTCTCCTTTTGGAAAAGATCCTTTTGCAGTTCGGGTGCGTGGAGCTTTGATAGCGCTTCGGAGAAGTGATGCAAACTTGATTGAGGTTAAAATTAAATGAGAATAGCCTTAGCCGGAAATCCAAACAGCGGAAAAACTTCTCTCTTTAATGCGATCACTGGTGGGCGACAAAAAGTAGGCAATTATCCCGGCGTTACGGTGGAGCGCAAAGAAGGGAAAGCCAGTACGCCTTCTGGGTTGGTTCTCAGTATTTTAGATTTACCTGGAACTTACAGTTTGGATTCTAGAACTCCAGATGAGACCATCACTCGCGATGTGATTTTAGGGAGGGTGACCACCGAAGAAGCTCCGACTCTTCTCGTAGCGGTTGCAGATGCAACCAATCTGGAGAGAAATCTGGGATTGGTTTTGGAACTGAAGGCACTCAAAAAACCTCTTGTTTTAGCTCTAAACATGATGGATTTGGCGGAAAAGCGTGGATTGGTTCTTGATCTGAACGTTCTATCTCGCGAGTTAGGCGTGCCAGTGGTTCCCACCGTTGCGGTTAAAAAAGAAGGAATCATTGAGCTTCTTTCTCAAGTTGAAAAAGAATTAAAGCAGGGTCAATACGGTCAAGCGGTTCGTGATTTTCAAACCGAATGGGTTTTGCCCTCTCCCGTTGATATTCGCGCACGATTTTCTGAGGTCGATCGGGTTTTGAGCCTTTCTGTAAAAACAGCTCCCAAGCCTTCTCTTTGGACGGATAAAATAGACCGAGTTGTTTTGCATCCCGTATGGGGCTCGGTTTTACTTTTCTTAGTTTTAGGTCTGATGTTCCAAGCTATTTTTACTTGGGCTACGGTGCCACAGGACTGGATAAAATCTGGAATTTCCTTTTTAGGAGATACGGTTAGAAAATTAATGCCAGAAGGGGCCCTCCGAAGTCTTTTAGTAGACGGAGTGATCACAGGAGTGGGGTCTGTTCTGGTTTTTTTGCCACAGATTTTGATCCTCTTTCTATTTATTTTACTCTTGGAAGATTCGGGCTACATGGCTCGCGCTGCTTTTTTGATGGATCGGTTGATGGGCAGAGTGGGGTTGCATGGGAGAGCGTTTATTCCACTTCTATCTTCTTATGCTTGTGCGATTCCTGGGATCATGTCCACACGGACGATTGAGAATCGTAGAGATCGCCTGACCACGATTTTGATTGCACCGCTCACGACTTGTTCTGCAAGGCTTCCGGTCTATTCGCTTTTGATTGCTGCGTTTATTCCGAACGTCACTGTCTTGGGTCCACTCAAACTTCAGGGGGCTGTAATGTTCGGGCTTTATCTGGCCGGAATATTTGCCGCTCTTTTTATGGCCGTTGTGTTACGGAAAACTTTTTTTCGCGGGCCCAAACCCTCTCTTTTGATGGAACTGCCTACTTACAAGTGGCCCAGTCTTCAGAGTGTTTTTGTGGGATTACTAGAGAGGTCAAAAATTTTTATAAGACGAGCGGGGACTGTGATTTTATCTCTCTCTATTCTGCTTTGGTTTTTAGCATCGTATCCGAAGCCGCCTGCTTCAGCGGTAGAACCAGCGATTCATTATAGTTATGCTGGGAAAACAGGGCACTTGATTGAACCTTTACTGAGACCCATTGGGTTTAATTGGAGAATTGCAGTTGCTTTGATCCCTGGTTTTGCCGCGCGCGAAGTGATGGTGAGTTCGCTCGCGACTGTGTATGCAGTTGAGAAAGGTGAACGTGCTGAAGGAAGTGGCGGTGCTCTGGGTCAGGTTTTAGCCAAAGACTGGAGCTTGGCGACAGCACTGAGTTTGCTCATTTGGTATGTTCTAGCTTGCCAATGTCTTTCGACTTTAGCAGTGACGAGGCGTGAGACCAATTCCTTGCGCTGGCCAGCCTTCATGCTTCTTTACATGACCATCTTGGCCTATGGAGGTTCTTACATCACATACCACTTAGCTTTGTGGGCGGGACTGGGGTGAAGCAGATGAACCAAGAATGGATTGCTCTTGGAATTGTTGGGATTACCTTTTTATATTTAGTGAGAGGATTTTTTAAATCTTACTTAGCAGCGCCCGTTGCTGGTTTTCTACTCAAGAGACAGTGGGTGCGGCTTGCGATGAAGATCAAATCTCAGGAAAAGCCGAGCTCTCAGTGTGGGGGCTGTGATTGTAAAAAAAGCTAAGCAGCTTCATTTTCTAATTTCTCAGCAATCCAAATCTTAATTAAAGGGAGTTGTATGTGCGACATAAACATTACAGGTTCTCCAGAGAACTAAATTCCCCAATTATACTCAGCGACTTAAATAATTGCGCATAATATAGGATTCTGAGATAATGGTGGCATGAAGCCACTCACAATATCAGATCCAGCATTAGTATTGGCACTACAAGACGAAATTAG
>JAHFAB010000225.1 GCA_023250795.1 Bacteriovoracaceae bacterium | reverse complement strand
AGAGATAAACTTTTGTTTTTTCTCATTGTTCTGAGTACTGAGGTAGTTTTTTACAGTCCATGTTTTTTCTGGGAGTTTTTTGGGCCTCTGAGTGATCATGCTATAGATCTTCTTTGCTTGATGTTTAGAAAAAATTTCTGCTATTCCAGGGTTAATCTCTTTAGTCTTAGTCAATAAAATAATGCCAGACGTATCCCGGTCCAGTCTGTGGTGAAGTCCCAGGTAAGGATTTGAGACGCCTTCTCTGCGGGCTAGAAACTTTCCGACTTCATGGAATAGATTATTTCTCGCTTCGTCTAACGTAGGTTGAGTAGGCAGCCCAGGAGGTTTGTTCACGATGATGAGGTGAGCGTCTTCAAAAAGGATAAAATCTTCACTCATTTGGAAAACGAAATCTTTTTCAGTTTCTGATGAAAAAAGTTTTTTTAAATCAATATACGCTTCTACCTTAGCATTTTTATACAAAGGTTTAGAAGCAATTCGAACGCGTTTTCGATTGAGATAGATGGCCCCAGAGATAATGAGTTTTCTGATTTTTGATTTTGAAACCGGTTGTTTCAAAAAAACAGGTAAAACCTCCGCTAGGACTTGGTCCAGTCGTTTACCTTCTTCTTGGCTGTTGATTTGATGAGAGAACTTAAGCAATCCCAAGGATTTTCCTCGCGGTCTTTGGGTCTGCTACAGGACGATCGATTTCATGGGCGATTCGAACGATTCTTTCTACTAGTTGAGAATTGGATATAGCCAACACCCCTTTTTTGTAAAAAATATTATCCTCAAATCCCACTCTCACATGCCCGCCCAGAACTAAACTCTGAACTGCCAAAGGTAGCTGAAATCTTCCAACCCCAGCCACAGCCCAGTGAGAATGGGGAGGGAGAAAGCTCATGAGATGCACGAGATTTTTTAGATCCCCAGACATCCCTCCAGGAACGCCGAGGACGAATTGAAAGTGGAGGGGTTCTTTCAAAACCCCCTGTTTCACCAGGCGAAGTGCATTCTCGAGCATTCCGATTTCATAGACTTCCAGTTCAGGAATAATCCCCCTTTTTTGAATTTCCGATGCAAGCCTGACAATATCCTTGGGGTGATTATAAAAAATATCATCTCCAAAATTCATTGTTCCCAAGTTCAAAGAGGCCATCTCTGGTTTGAGCTCGAGAGGTTTTGAGCGCTTTTCTATGGATTCTCCAATGGCTCCTCCTGTCGAAATCTGGATAATGACATCGGGAACTCGTATTTTGATCGCCGAGATCACTTCTTCAAAGCGTTCAACTCGTTGACTGGGTTTTCCGTCATCTTCTCTCACGTGGAGATGGATGATTGACGCTCCTGCTCTTACTGCTTCTTCGGCGGCTTGAGCTTGTTCTTTTGGAGAAACGGGCAAAGCAGGCTGTTTTTCTTTTGTCGTTTCAGCCCCGGTAATGGCACAGGTAATAATGACTGGATCCATAAAAAATTACTCCCGATGCGTTTCTTCGTTGAGGAGTCTATGTACGCGGTTTAGGACTTCCCATTTAATACGATCTTCTGAAGCGGAATCAGCCCACTGCGTATGAAACTCTTCGTCTTGTTTATTCCTCAATTCGAGTCCAAAATCCACATTTCTTTGTGCAAGCTTTACGACCCATTTCCCATACCACTGATCGAGCTCAGATTTGTTTTTTTTCTTAGAGTCTATGAGTTTGAGTGCTTCATCTCCTAATATTCTCTTCAGTGTGAAATGCGAGGCATGAGAAAAAATTCTCGAATAATATTCTGTAGTATGAGGGCTTTTATAGGTAGGGAGAATAAGATCTCTAATTTCATTGGGCTTAAAAACTTCCAAGGGCTTGGCTGATTTTGCTGTAAATTCAGTCCAATCGGGAAGTTCTACTTCGATATTCCAAAGTTCTTGTGTAAAAACTTTCAAAGTCATAGCTCGGGATTGTGGGAAAGACAGCTCATATTTTCTATAACGAGAAGAGTGGGTGAGGCCATTGTAAATGCCTTCGATAGAGGCCCCTTGATCTAAAGCATTTTTAAAATCTAAAAATTCCTGAACATTTTTCGGCTCTTTTTGGTAGACGACGTACAACATTTCTCTTAAAAGTTCAGCATTTGCTTGTAGCGAAAAAGAAGGAGTGGGTGACTGGGGTTCTGCTTGTTTTTTTTCTAAAAAATTACACCCTGAAAAAAAAGCCAAAATAAAAAAAATTAAAATCTCACGCGGAACCACAAGCTAGAATGAGAGACTAGCTTTGAGCCCAATTGTAGAAATCCCAGCAAAACTATAATCGTATTCCGAGGTCAGAGTAAAAAAGACCAGTTTCAGAGGGAGCCCAAAATAAAAATGCCCCGTCGTAAAAGATTTGTGCCCCGAGACAGAGGCTGACAAGCCTTGAGCCACTGGCAGTGAAAAGCTCAGGTCACCTGATGCAAATTGTAGGCCAGCTCCAAAATAAGGATCAAAAAACCAGCCCAATTTTTTAGAAACGACTCCGTCTATTTTTAATACATGAGTCGTGATAAAAAAGATGTCAGCTTTATTATAGCTGATCCGGGCCGCAACTGCAGGCATAGCGGCTCCGCCTGGAAGTATGGCGTATTTGAGGTCAAAGCCAAGAACGCTGAAAATGCTGAGATACTTGAAATATGAAAATCCAATATCAATGCCAAAGGGAAGTCCTTTATGGATATTGATCCTTGGGACTGGAATAGACGTAGGAGCTGTAGTGCTTACTCCCGCCGCTTTCATCGCATCTGTAAAATCTTGTGGGATCTTAATGAGAGTGACGTCAATGCCCAGGTCAAATCCAATCGCAAGACCCAGAGGTGATGCAGGCATGTAGGCACGATGATCTCCACCGATGGCGACAGTTTTGATGACTGTTAAGACTTGGGCATCGAGTAAACTTGAAAGATCTGTGGGAATTAGATTATCTACTGCTTTAGCAGATGGGGTGAAACCGCATAGAGATACGCCGACGCAGAGAGCTAAGATTTTTGTTTTCATTTAACAATTCTAATTTAAGCTTTCTCAAAGGGCAAGCCTAACGCTTGTGGAGGGCGTGATTTTCCAACCGCTCCTGCTAAAACGACAATTGTCATTATATAGGGTAAAATTTGAATGAGCTGAACCGGCACAGGCTCTGTTCCCCAGAGAGTAACGCCCTGCAGCCTAATTTGTGACGCATCTACTAAACCAAAAAGAAGGCACGCAAACAAAGTGGGAATGGGTTTCCATTTACCAAAAACGAGGGCTGCTAATGCCATAAAACCACGTCCGCCCGTCATGCTCCGAGAATAGGAAGAGGAGAGTAAAATCGAAAGGGATGTGCCACCGAGTCCAGCGAGAGCTCCTCCTAAAAGAACGGCTCCCCAGCGGATTCTTTTTACTCTGAGTCCTGCTGCGTTTAGAGCCTGAGGGTGTTCTCCCGCAAACTGAACCCATAATCCAGACGGCGTTTTCTTCATCCAAAAGTGAATCATAAAGGGAAGAATGAGTGCAAACCAAATTGGAGCTGACCGAAAACGTTCTGCTATGGGTATGCCAGGCGTAGATCCAGCAGACCCAAAAATAATTTTAGATAAAAATGGAACGAGTCCAAAAGAGAGGAGGTTAATTGCAGTTCCCGCGACAATTTGATTTGCTCGAAGCTCGATGACAGAAAAACAATAAACGGTAGAAAGAAGTATGGAGGCACTCATCCCAGCCAAAGCTCCCGACCAAGGGGAGTGGGTGTAGTAAGTGACCATAGCACTTGTAAAAGCACCCAAGAGCATGAGGCCCTCTAGAGCGATGTTTATGACTCCAGAGCGTTCGCTGAGAAGTCCTCCGAGAGCCGCTAAGATGAGAGGAGTTGAAACTCGGATGATCGAGAGCGTAAATTGAACTAAAATTTCTAATACTTCTCCTGATTTCATTTTTTCATCCAACTCCATAAACCATCAGCTGTTACCGAAAGTATGATAAGCGATTGTAAAATCAGAGATAGGTCTCGAGTGACAAATTCTGTTTCTAAATCCAAATCAGCAGTCCCCTTGTGAAGGGCTCCAAAAAGTAGCGCAGACATGAGTACTCCTAGTGGCTTATTTCGTCCTAAAAGGGCAACCGCAATCCCAATAAACCCATAATCTGGAGAAAATCCCAGTCTAAATCTCCCCGCATTTCCCAAAACTTCTGATACTCCTACAAGTCCAGCAATTCCTCCAGCGAGGCTCATGGCTAGAATCTTAATTTTTCCACTATCAATTCCGGCTGCCTTTGCTGCGATTTCATTTTGGCCGACGGCTCTAATTTTATATCCTATCGTCGTGTGCCAGAGTAAAAACCAAACTAAGAAAGTCACTCCGAGTGCTAAAAAAAAGGCCCAACTGAGAGGAGTGTTTTCAAAAAAACTAAAGTGAGGCAGGTGATAGTTCAGTCCAATGGCGGCAGTTTC
>JAHFAB010000224.1 GCA_023250795.1 Bacteriovoracaceae bacterium | reverse complement strand
TTTTTGAGAGAGATTCGGTTTAGAAGTCTTCACTTAGAGATGGGATATCCTTCTTTGTTTACTTTTTGCATTGTGGAACTGAAATACTCAGAGGCTGCAGCTTATTATCGCCTGAACACTCTAGACATTGTAGATGAACTGCCTGAAATCAAACAGGCGATAGAAACAGGGGAACTCAGCATGACCACTTTGAGTATGGTTCAGAGTGCATGTAAGGCGAAAAAAAGAAAAACGAAGATCAAAGTCAGTGCAGAAGATAAAAAGAGTCTACTTGAAAAGGTAAAAGGAAAGTCTAAGAAACAGACGGAGGCGATTCTTCATCAGCATTTTCCAGAATTACAAGCAGCTGTAAAACCTGAGACTGAGAAAAAATTATCCGATGATTTGATGGGTATTTTTTTCAACGCTGATCCAGAGTTGATGAAAAAGTTTAAGGAGATAAAAGACCTAACGGCTCATCAAAACCCAAGTCCGAGCTATCAGGAATTATTTCATATGATGTCTGATTTTATGTTGGACCGAATTGATCCTGTAAGAAAAGCTCAGAGAATTACTGAGAGAAGCGCTCGGAGGCAGGAGAAGCGGGCGGAGAGGATGGTGCAGGCAGAGCAGATTGGACTGGCAAAAATGAGCGAGAAAGAACAAATGAGGGATTTACAAAAGGATCTCGAAAGAACTTCAGGCCATGAAAAAACTCCAGGCCCCAATGACAGTTTACTTCAGCCAGCTGAAGTTCAAAGCAAAGTTCCAACCCCCCCTGAAACCCAGAGCCGCCACTGCTCAGCACAAACAGAACGCGCCGTCTGGGTACGCGCACAGAGCAGATGCGAGCACGTGGACGAGAAGACGGGCCATAGGTGCGCCGAAACAAGTAGGCTTCAGCTCGATCACGTGGTCCCTTATGCCGTTAGCCACGACAGTTCAGAGCGGAATATCGAACTGGTTTGCACTCAGCACAATCTATACAGAGCTACGCAGTGGTTTGGAGCCGAGTTTATGAAGCAAAAGATGGATCACTCTAAAAAAGTGCCTACTGAGTTCTAAGTGGATAGAGATCTAGGCGTGTTATCAAACGCTCCGAATCCCAGGTTAGGAAATCAGGCGACACACTCGGTAGGGGGAGGACCTCTATTGTTTCTGATTTGGATTTTAGGGTGGACTTATTATTTGCTGCCTCATTGTTTAAGACAGGCTTTGGGCTTTTTCCTGGGATTTTTGCTTAGAATTTTTGGACTTAGGTCTCAAGTCGTGAAAAAAAATCTAGAGATCGCGTGGGGTGGGGATCTAGAAAAGAGAAAGCAATTATATTCGCAGGCCTATTTTCATTTAGGGCAACTGATTTTTGAACTTTTTATGTTGGTGGGGCCTCTGAAGCGGTATGTCAAAAAACAGGTCATCGTGCAGGGTATAGAAAATTGGCAAGCGGCACATGCGCTAGGAAAGGGCGTGTTTTTCGTTTCAAGTCATGTGGGAAATTGGGAAATCATGTCGGCTAAATCTCAAGAAAAAGGGATGGATCTCCTCCTCGTCACTAAAAAAATCAAGCCAGCGTGGTTGCACGCTGCGATCGAAAAAGGACGAGCCAGGTGTGGCGTCAAGGCGACATATGAGCCTAGAACTTTGCGAGATATTTTAGCGCATCTAAAAAATAAAGGGACGGTGGGTTTTGTGCTCGATCAATACACTGGCCCCCCCGTTTCAGTGAGAGCCCCCCTTTTTGGTTTGCCAGTGGGGACGAGCACTGCTCTTGCCACTCTTGCTGTTCGATCCGGTGCTCCTGTTCTTCCTGTTCTCAATTATAGAAATGGACAAGGAAAATTTGTGATTGAGATTGGACCTCCGGTAGAAACTCAGCCGCAACAATCTCAGGAAAATGATTTGAATCTAGAAATAGCTTCCCTCACTGCCGCCTATGTCTCAGTTTTAGAAACCCATATTCGCGCGCACCCTGAACAATGGCTTTGGACGCATCACCGGTTCAAGGGCGATCTCTCTCCGCTTCGTCCGGGGGAGTGGAGTGAGAAGCGGGGGCGGTAGGTGTTGTTTTGCTAATAGTTACCTAAGATATTTCTTGCTTAAAACGACTCAAATGTTACTATTATAGTAAGATTTGAGTCAAAATATGAAAAAACTGATAGAAATCGCAGATCTAATGGACCTGATAGGGAGGTCAGAATTTGATTCTCTAGCTCTCTTAGACGCACTGAAGAGTTACTCATCCCCACGGAAAAAAATCCATGATCTTCTAAAACAAGAATTTATCGTTCAAATAAAAAAAGGCATTTATATTTTTTCGCCAAAGCGGTCTGTTTACTCACCTTTTATTCTTGCCAATATGATTCATGGTCCGTCTTATATTTCATTAGAGTCAGCATTGTCTCGCTATGGACTTATCCCTGAAAGAGTTGAGCGGTTCATCAGTATTACATTGAAGAGAAATAAAACTTTCAAGACTCCGGTTGGATATTTTGATTATCATCATATGTCTCAGACTCTCTACCCCCTTGGAGTGACAATAGAAGAAGAGGGTTCTGGCGCTAAGTATTTGATTGCTTCACCAGAAAAAACAATGATGGATACTATTTTATTACGTTTGAATGATGGAGAGTTTGAGACGACAACTGAATTGATGAGTTATCTATTAGATGGACTGCGGATTGATGAAGTAGAGTTGAGAAAAATAATGAGATCTAAAGTACTCAGTGCATTTCGCCCCTATTATTATAGACACAGACAGAATCGACTATTTATAGATTGGATCTTGGAGAAATAAAAATGAATCTTGTGATCGAAAAAATGTTGGAAAAATATCAACCTAAAACCGCAATAGAATATGAAAATGGGCTCAAAGAAATCATTCAACAAATTGCATTGCTGGGTTTATCTAGAGCTAAGTTTTTTGACAAAGCTGCTTTCTATGGGGGAACTGCTTTAAGGATTCTTCATGGATTGCAAAGATTCTCTGAAGATTTAGACTTTACTCTTCTAAATAAAAATCCAGACTTCAAACTAAATTCGTATTTTTCTGCTGTTCAAACTGAGCTAAAAGCCTTTGGCTTTGAAGTACAGGTCGAGGAGATTAATAAAAAATCTATTTTGAATATAGAGTCAGCTTTTATAAAAGCTGACACAAAAATGCATCTTTTGACTATTAAGTCAGCAGAGAAAATCGTTAAACACATACAGCATGGGCAGAAGTTAAGGATTAAGTTTGAAATTAATGTCGACCCTCCACTTACATTTGAAACGGATATTCACTCTGTTTTAGAACCAACGTTACACACAGTGAAGTGTCTCCAGTTGCCCGACTTATTTGCTGGAAAAATTCATGCTTTATTGTTTAGAAAATGGAAACATAGAATCAAGGGGAGAGATTATTATGATTTTCTTTGGTACTTGGGTAGACGAATACCCATTCGACTGGACTATCTAAAAGAAAATATGGTGATGGGTGAAATGTTGAAAAAGGAAGAGCCACTCACTGTTCCATATATCGTAAAGCTACTAAAAAATAAATTTTCCATAACTGATTTTGAGACGGCGAAAATAGATGTTCTCCCCTATATTAAGGATCCCAGAGAACTTGAGCTCTGGTCAAAAGAACTTTTTACTGAGATGGCAGACCGAGTGACAGTGATCCCATCATGATTCTTCCCTGAGAGAAACCATGTCCAGAACAAATTGTTTTACATGATTCCTAAAAAACTGTTTTATTTTTGGCCACTTGATCTCATTTTTTAAGTACTGAGGTTCTGGGTGAGATTCTGCATCAGAGAAATAAACCAATGCTTTTCCAATGTGCAGTGGATTGATACGTTCTTTTCCAAATCTTTGATACATGCGTTGAACAATTTGATGAAAGGGAATGGTCTGAAGAATAAAAAATAAGTCTACAAAATCTCTCTTTGTTCTCCTTTGACAAATGGCAATGATCTTCATAGTGGAGATATCTAAAAGATCTGCCAAGGGAACTCCAGCTGCAGAGACCTCTGTGTCTAAAAAAGGATATTCGTACTTTAAGAAAGAAACCTTAACTCCATCTAGTGTGATTGTGAGAGTTCCTGCGTCTTCCATCAGGAGCTGATAGCGGCCACGAATTTGTTTGATGCTTGCTAAAATAGAGTTATTGTCAAAATTTTTAGTTGTAAAAAAATCCAAATCCTCAGAGATCCTGTGCCCTATTTGTAGAGAAAGCGCTGTTCCACCGGCAAGGATGAGTTGAAATCTATTGGCTACAGGCTGTAGTTGTCTAAGAACTTTAAACCCATTTTTAGAAAGACAGTTTTTAAATATTTTCAAACCAGAGCTCCCAAAAGTTTTTAGACCAGAGAGACAAGTTTCTACTGAGGGTCATCAGTTCTATGATTTTTTGAGTCGAATATTGTTTTAAAAGCCACTGGAAAGCCGGGGGGTCTCCAAGCTCTAAGA
>JAHFAB010000223.1 GCA_023250795.1 Bacteriovoracaceae bacterium | reverse complement strand
GATAATTTCTCTATATGCATCGAGTACTTTATTTCTCACTTGCATCATGAGTTTTAGCGAGACATCTGCCCGCTCAACTGCAAGCATGGTCTCATGAATATTTTTAGATCTTCCTGCCAAAAGTTCTTTGACTGCTCGATCAGCTTGAGATTGATAGACGTTTACTTTTTCAACAGAGTCCATCAATATGTTCGCAAAAGTTTTAGTGGTATCATTTCCATTTTCAAGTTCATGCCCTAATCCTGGATTTTGCATCCCAGTTTTTTTCATTTCTGCAGAAACAAAACTTTCTGAAGCAACATCATTACCAATTGAATCGACAATTCGACTCAGATTCTCTATTTTTAAACTATCATTCATAAATTATCTTCCTATCTCTAATGCTTTCTGAGCCATAGATTTTGCCGCGTTCAGCGCAGTCACATTGGCCTCATAGGATCTTTGAGCACTAATCATATTGGCCATTTCTTCGACTACGTTCACGTTGGGCATCGCAACGTACCCATCAGCATTCGCATCTACATGACTAGGATTGTAAACCATGCGTGGGGGTCTTTGATCTTCTATAATATCTTCAACAATGACTCCTTGGACATTTTCGTCTAATTTATTTTGTAAAATCTCTCCAAAACTTTCTCTATCGGTTGTTGCTGTCATGAGTGGATCTTTTCTCTTATAAGGTCCTCCTTGTGGCGAACGGGTGGTCTCAGCATTTGCAATATTACTAGAGATCGTACCCATTCTCTTATTCTGAGCCTCAAGACCACTTGCACTCACTCTCATAGAAGAGAAAAAATCCATTACCTATTTCCTCCACCTTCACTGATTGAGTATTTGAGCATCCCTAGTTTTCTTTTAAGTAACTCAGCAGATGCATCATAAAGGATTTGATTTTCTGACATCTTTGCCATCTCGGTTGAACGATCGACCGTATTTCCGTCTAATGACTCAACCCCATTTGGATCATCATAAATTTCTGGACGCACAGGATCTGTTGATTGAGGAGCTCTATGCCCAGGATGTGTTCTTTCAATACCCATTGGATTTCCAGCATTCAGAGCTTCTCGAAAAGCAGTTTCAAATTCGATCGCCTTTGCCTTATAACCAGGTGTATCTGCATTGGCAATGTTTGAGGCAATCACATTCTCCTGAGCCAGCCTCAGATTGAGAGAAGTGTTTAGTGCCCCTATGACTGAGTCAAAACCACTGTCTGTCATAAATCCCTCTAAGCGTGAATCCCAAGTTTTCTATAATCGGCCAATTTATTCCTTAAAGTTCTAATAGAAATTCCAAGCGCTCTCGCGGTGTGAGTTCTATTACCATGATGATACTGAAGTGCTTCGAGGATGACGTTACGCTCAATGTCGTTCAAAGTTTTCCCAGGCACCCAGTTTAACTTTTCAAGCTCAAGCTGAGAATTATTTTGGCGCTCGATATAAATTTCACTTTCTGTGATAACCCCCTCTTTTGCTGTAATCACAGCTCGTTCAATTACATTCTCTAATTCTCTCACATTTCCAGGCCAAGTATGAGAATTTAATAATCCCAAAGCTGAAGGAGTGATATCAATCAATGTTTTTCCATTTTTTTGCGCATACTGGCTCATGAAATGAAACGACATCAATTTGACATCCCCAATGCGTTCTCTAAGTGGGGGGAGGGTTAGATTGACGACATTTAAACGATAAAACAAATCTTCCCTAAACTTTCCTTCCTTAACGCAGTCTCCTAAATTTCTATTTGTGGTCGCTATAATTCTGACATCTACTGAAACGGGTTTTCTACCACCAATTCGATCAATTTCTCCCTCCTGAATTACTCGAAGAAGCTTTGCTTGTAAGCGAATGTCCATCTCAGAAATTTCATCCAGTAAAAGTGTGCCAGAATTTGCAAATTCAAATTTCCCTGCTTTACTAGTCACCGCTCCTGTAAAAGCTCCACGTTCATATCCGAAGAGTTCAGATTCCAAAAGATTTTCTGGGATAGCAGCACAATTGATCGCAACAAATGGACGTGTAGCCCTTGTACTATGTATGTGTATGAGGTTAGCCATTAACTCTTTACCCGTTCCACTCTCTCCCTGAATCATGACGGTCGCTTTGCTTGAAGCAACCGTTTTCGCGAGTTGAATCAAGTCCTGCATTCTTCTATCGGAAGTTAATATCTCACTCATTTTATGCCCTCCTTGGCTAAATTTCTCTGTTCATTTTTTTTTGGCAAATTCGCAAGCGTTTCACTGGCGATTTTTTTCCAAATATTTTCACTCTCTTTGCTTTTTAAAATTTCTTCTAAAGCTAGATATGCTTTATCTCTCTGTTTTAGATTCCCTGTTTTAATGAGAGCGTGTGCATATTCATACTGCGCCTGATAACCACCTTGCTTCTCGGAAACCACACGCGAATAAGTAGCGGCAGCCTCTCCCCACCGTCCTAATTGTGTCAAAATTTCACCCTGCAACATGAGCAAAGTCCATTTGTCAGGAACAGGTCCAATACCTAAAACTACTGTTGGATTTTCCTCAAAATGACCTATGGGTGTCTCTTTTTCATTCTCTAAAACATGTAACAGAGAAATAGCTGCTAGAATGTTTCCATTTTTTATATGTAGTGAAGCAATCCAGTAGTTAATCCTTCTTATTTCTTCTTTGAAATTAATTTTTTTTGAAAAAGTTGGCATTAACATTTGTGCTCGAATAGAATGACCTAATGAAGAATTATGTTTTCCATGTTTTTCATCTATAATTCCTAAAATAAGCTCTTTTTCATAAGAAAATTTTGATTCTACCTTTATCTTATTCAATAATTCTCTTATTTTCATCTCCATAGAAACACCAGAGTTTATCCATAACGCTTTTGCTTCTGTAAAATTTTTTTCCGAACTAAAAAGCTCTTCGGATAAATCTATTTGTGAGCTGTTTCTGAAATCAGCCGCTATTTTTCTATTTTTATTTTCTAAAAATCTTTTAGCAATACTACCCAGACCTAAATCTGAAGCTACCTGGGAGAGTTTGAACAAAAGATCTGAAGAATTTTCTTTACTTAACTGCATCAAATCTCCACTTGCATTCGTTTTTTCCTGAAAATAGTTTAGAGCTTCTATTTTCTTTCCATCCTCTAAAAACTCATAGACCGTCTTCTTAAACTCTCTTTCTAAAATCTGACTAATCGGTTTCTTTGCAATGGATGAATTTTTTATATTTTTAAGTTCATTAGTCGCGACATCAACAGCTTCTTTATTTTGAGAGAATGCGACTAGAGTTCTAAGATGAGCCAAAGCTTTAAAATCTGGAAAATCTTTCATCAAAACAGTTTCAGATTTTTCATGGATTTCAAAGAAATTTTTTACATCTGTTTGGAAAAATTTCTCTGCACCTTTATAATCTAATCCTCCATGATCTCCACACGGAAGTAATCTTATCCTTGCTAATGTAGCTCCTGGACTATAAGGGTATCGATTTACTGTTTCAACAAACCACTTCCTAGCTTCATCCCTTGTAATTCCACCAGATTTTCTTGCATATATTTCTCCAAGCCTAAAAGTTGCCCTCCAACCCTCAGGGTGTGATGAGTAATCTGTCAGAAACTTAAGAAAAGCTTCTTCTGCACGATCGTACTGACCCAGCCAATACAATGATTCGGCACGATTTATATGTGCTGGAGGAAATTTTTTTACTGCTTCTGGATACCGACTGATCGAATGGTAATAGGAAGCTAATGCTCTTTCATATTCAAACCGATTGAGGTACAAATCCCCAATTCTCTGTGCTGCTGAAGAACGAATATCTTCCTCTGGTGCATTCATTACAATCCATTGATATTCTTTAGCTGCTCTATCTGTTTGATGTAGCTCGTTTAGACTTTCTGCAATACCTAAATGGAAAACCCAGTTGAGTGGATGAATAGGATAATGTTGAACTAACCACTGAAAACTCTCAAAACCTGACAAATACGCTTCTTTTGAAAATGCATCAGTCGCCAAATAAATACCTGTTTGCAAAGCAGCTGGAGAATCTTTGCCATCGATCAAAATTTGCTTTAATCGTTCATTCCCAGTTTTATATATGCATTTGCTCTCAAAAATCTCATCTCTATGAAGTATTGTGAATTTTTAAACTCGCTTTCAAAAAAATCAAGTGTTCTGATTACAAGAGCAGGGTTTCCTTTGCGGTACAAATGGATAGCAAGATTGATGTGTTTTTTCTCTGGATCAGTTTCTTTAGGTTCAGAATAGTTATAGCCTTGATCAGGTCGGGTGATTGAGATTCATTTTTTAAAATTAACTTTTTCTCTAAGGGGGTAAAAAGGTAAAAAAACCTCCTGAATTTCTGTCAGATTTTTATTACAGTAGTCCAAATACTCTTCCGTCGTGTACGTTTTTGTGTTTCTATTTAGTTTTCTAATCTCCGCCTTTTTTTTAGCCTCTAATTCGTATTT
>JAHFAB010000222.1 GCA_023250795.1 Bacteriovoracaceae bacterium | reverse complement strand
ACTCAGAAGAGTTAGTCACTCTTTTTAAACAAGAATTAATCAACCACGGGTTATCGGGAGAAGTAAGAGCACAAAGAGCTGGGTGCTTAGATACATGTGAGTATGGACCTAGTATCGTTATTTATCCTGAAAACATTTGGTATGGAGGCGTACAAATCAAAGACATCCCAGAAATTGTAGAATCTCATATTATGAATGGAACTCCGGTAAAACGACTGATGATTACTGGAAAATAGCCTAAAAGTTAAGTTGCTCTTTGGACTAAAAAGAGTAAAATTTATGAATCTTATGCAAAACAACCGAAAAACCATACTCATTAACAAAAAATTTCAATTACGTTTCGCATTTGTAGTATGTTCATTTTTAATTCCATTCAGTCTAATTTTTCCAACCATTGTGTATCACCTTTTCAATACATTGATTGACTACATCACTCATGACATCGGAACCCAATCCCTTAAAACCATGGAAGAAACGCAAAATCAAATGATCGAATTGCTAGTTGTTTTTGAAACATTAATCATACTCATTACATTTTTCATCAGTCTGTATTTGTCTCACAAAATTGCCGGCCCTCTCTTTAAATTAAAAAAAGCAATGGACGAATCTGATCATAGAAAAGAATTTACTGATCTAAAATTCAGGGATGGTGATCACTTCGAAGATTTGGCAAATGAATACAACGAAATGACTCATGGAATAAAAAATTTCTACAATAAAAACATTAAGCTAGCCCAACAAGCAGCTGAACAAATCAAAAAAACAATCCCTTTTGTCCCACAGGAGACAAAGATGGAACTTGAAAGCGCAATCTCCACGCTGAACACCTTAAACTCCATCCCTCAGAAATGAGAAATAAATAGAACTATGAGAAATAAAAGAAAAATATTTTTTACTAATAAAAAATTTCAACTTCGATTTTGCTTTTACACATGCTCTTGGCTACTTGTTTTAGGTCTGATTTTCCCCATAATGATCGAACAAATATTTAATTGGTTCCTGGTTTTTGCACGTCTAGATCCTATTGCAGCGCCACCAGAAAAATTAAGCCTTATCAAACAAGAAGTGTCTTATATTTTACTCTCAATGGAAGCTTTTATTGTTGTTTGCACGTTTTTTATTTGTATATTTATCTCCCATAAAATTGCTGGACCCATTTATAAACTAAAAAAATATTTTCAAAGGGCAAAATTAGGACACCTAAACTTGGAAATTCATTTTAGAAAAAATGATGGCTTCGAAGAATTAGCAGACAGTTTTAACCATTTTATAAAGTCCACGCGCTCTAATTTCATCGATCAAATTAGAAAAGCTGCAAAAGTGACTGAGATATTAGATAAGGCAATGGAAAATATCCCGGACGATAAACGAAAAGAACTAAAAAAGGCCTCAATTCTACTAAGCCAGATGAGAAACTGATGTTCTTTTTCCTATTTTTCTCGCAAACAGTTATCGCTTCAGAAATAAAACCCATAGAGATTATTCCAATAAGTCAGATTTTTGAAACTTTTAAAAAAAACAAGACTTCAACTCTGATTAAAAAATACAAAGACATAAAAACAGCGCATCTATTGATCAAAGATCCACTCTGGATGGATTATGGTTATTATTTTTTAGGTCAGGCAGATCTAGAACAAGCGGTAAAAGAACAAGAGAAAAAGAATTATTCCAAAAGCTCAGCCTTAGCTCAAAATGCATTCAAAAACTTCTTAAACATCGCAATAATGACTCCTTTTTCCCCATTCATCAATCAAATGAACGAACTACTTTCAAGTTGCGAGTTTGTATTGGCTGAAAACAAAAGTAAAAACCCAGTGCTGAAAAAAAGTGCACTACGAGTTTACGAAAGAGCTTTTGAGAGACTCATGAACGCACATAGCATCGGAGCTGCTTATAAAATCCCGGTTGAAATTTTAGAGTCATTTTTGAAGAACTGTGAAGGACAGAGCGAAAATGATTTATGTACTCACTGGGTCGAAAAACTGGCTTCTCTTTATTCAAAGAAGTCACCTGAAATTGAAATGATTACAAAATATTTTCCAGATATTGAAGAAAAAATACCTCTTCCATCGCTGAGAAAACTCACTCAAGCATATAAAACACCCGACTCAGACACAGTGGCATTTGATCAAGCTTTTTCACTACGCTCAATCCCATTTTTTGAAAAGTTTTCTGACGAGTTTCCTAAGTCTGCATTTCGCTTTAGAGGGAAATACTGGTTGGCTCACACATTAGAGACTCAAAACAAAAAAAATCGCTCACAAAACATTTTTCTCGCTCTCACACAAGACTCCCCACTGAGTTTCTATGGTATTTTAGGTTCTTATGAAGTCTCAAAACTTCCAACTCTCTTCTTAGACGCCTCAGTTCCTCTCGCTCAAGTCAATGACACCTATTTACAACCACACGAAATTTTCCATCTCAAAAGAGTTGAACTTTTGTTAGCAGCTGGACTACTTAAGGAAGCCGCAAAAGAACTCAAAGAGTTTAAACCTAGAGATCAGCTCTCAAGTCCTTTTCTAATGTACTTGGCCAGTCTCGCTCATTACGCACACAACCATAAACAGGCTTTTTCACTTCTCAGCGAATTATTTCTACGGGGCTATGAGGGGATGAAATCCAGTTATGTTTTGAAATTGATTTTTCCGCTCACAGATCAGGCTGAAATTGAAAACCATGCCAAATTACAAGACTTAGACCCCATCCTGATACAAAGTTTGATCAAACAGGAGTCTGCATTTGAAGAAGATGCATTTTCTAATTCAGGAGCCGCTGGACTCATGCAAATCATGCCAGCTACAGCTCTCGAAGTTTCCCATCACTTAGAAAGAACGAGTCTGATTGGGGTAGATACGAACCTAGAAATAGGAACCCGGTACTTCAAAAAACTACTCACACAATTTGATAATAATACCGTTTACGCATTAGCCGCCTACAATGCCGGACCCCAAGCTGTAAAACGCTGGATCAAAGATCGCCCCGCTGGTTCTTCCGGACTAGAATTTATCGAGTCCATTCCTTATAAAGAGACAAGAGAATACGTAATGTCTATTTTGAGAAATTATTATTGGTACACATATCTAATCAAAGGGGAAACACTGGGTAACTTGGATCAGTTTTTGAGGTTTTAGACAGCGAACCTAAAATGCATCACATCTCCATCTTTCACCACATATTCCTTACCCTCTAAGCGCAAAGCACCTGCCTCCCGGATTGCAGCTTCACTCTTATGTTTCATCAAGTCGTCATAGTGATAAACTTCTGCTTTGATAAATCCTTTTTCAAAATCAGTGTGAATCACACCTGCGGCCTGTGGCGCTTTCCAACCTTTTTGAATCGTCCATGCTCTCACTTCAATTTCTCCGGCTGTAAAATAAGTTTGCAAGCCCAAGAGATCATAACCTGCACGAATCACTTTGTTGAGACCTGGCTCTTCCATTCCGATTTCTTTTAGAAAAACAGCCTTTTCTGATTCCTCTAATTCTGCAATTTCAGCTTCGTACTTTCCACAGATGGGGATCACCGGGCTCTTTTCTTTGAGCGCATAATCCAAGAGTTTTTTGACATGATCATTGGACGAAGGACCGGCAATGTCTTTGTCGTCTACATTGGCTATGTACATCACTTTTTTTGCCGTAATCAGATGAAAGTCGTGAATCAAAGCCATTTTTTCTTCATCAAATCCTAAAGACCTTGCAGGATGACCTGACTCCAGTGCATTTCTCACAGGCTCTAAAACACCCATCACTGCCATGGCTTTTTTATCTCCCCCAGCACGCGCTGCTTTTTGCATAGAGCTAAAACGTTTATTGACCGTTTCCAAATCAGCCAAAATCAACTCTGTATCAATGACAGATATATCTCTCAGAGGATCCACTGATCCATCTACGTGCACTACATTAGGATCTGAAAAACAACGGACCACATGAGCTACAGCATTGGTTTCACGGATATGACCTAAAAATTGATTTCCTAAACCCTCACCCTTCGAAGCTCCTTTGACCAATCCCGCTATGTCAACAAAGACGAGCGTGGTTGGAACTAGTTTGTCAGGTGGAATGTATTGCGCAATTTTCTCCAAACGAGGATCTGGAACTTTCACTATCCCTGTATTCGGATCAATTGTGCAAAAAGGATAATTCGCTGCCTCGGCTTTTCCAGAAGTAAGCGCGTTAAACAGAGTCGATTTTCCTACGTTTGGTAAACCTACAATTCCACATTGAAAACCCATAAAATTTCACCTCTTAATGCCTTTTTCCTTTTGATTAAACTCAGTCATTGCCTTGAGAAAATCTCCTTCGAGAATTTTCTCAACAGCTTCGCACACTCGATCCAAAAGAGGATCTAATGTTTCCAACTCACTATCAGTATATTGCTGCAAAACATAGTTCACTGGACTGATGGGTAGTCCCAAAGAAGTGGGATGGCCAATTCCAATTC
>JAHFAB010000221.1 GCA_023250795.1 Bacteriovoracaceae bacterium | reverse complement strand
ATAAGGTTCTGCAACACAGAGAATGCTTTCCGCTTCTGGAAATAAAAGTCTTAGATTTGCACGCCGATCTTTACCCCGATGCAAATATCCCATAGTACCGGCGTAACCAGAATCTAACCAAGAGTCGTATTTCTTGAAATGTGCCGAAAAAATCTCAGTAGCAAGATCTAAATCAAGTGCTCCAGCTAATGGGAACTCTGCTTTTGCTTTTTCAATGAGGAGAGAATAAAAATCCAATCGACTCACACTGTTTTTTTTATGACAGGCCCGCCTTCATTTTCCCAGGCTTCTAATCCGCCCTCGAGCGATCTCAGTTTCTTGAAACCTAGTACTTTGAGAGCCATGACGGCCTGAAGACTTCTTCTGCCGTGTGCGCAATAAATAACAATATCGGAGTCTTTTTCAAGTTCATCTGGAGCACGCAAAGAAAGTTCACCTAATGGAATGAGCTTTCCGCGATCAATTCTGGCTTCTACGAATTCAATGGGTTCTCTTACGTCGACGAGGACAATGGAATCAAGGCAGCTCTTAAGCTCTTGCGCCGTGATGATCCAGGGTGGGTGCTCTGTAGTCATGGATGTGCTCCTTTTGTAACAAAGAGGTTCTTACGAGTTTACCGATCAGGTCGTGTGGGAGGGCTTCTGTAATTTCGGCTTCCACCAGATCCCCTGGCCTTAGCTTTTCTAAATCCTCTAGAACTTCCGCGTCGTTAATCAAAACGTGTCCGTCAATATCTTGCGCCTGTGTGGGCATTCTACCCTGAACCAAAAGATCTGTCTCTTGGCTCATTCCTTCGACTAAGATAGAAACTTTTTTTCCGACATATTTTGCGTGATTTAACAGTGATTTCTTTTGTAAAATCTCTATCAACCGCCTCTCGCGTTTTCTTTTGGTAGAAGGGTGGATTTGTTCTGTCATCAGAGCTGCAGGAGTTCCCTCTTCTCTTGAATAGCGAAAGACACCCACGTGATCAAAGTTTAACTCTTCCATGTCGACACAGAGTTGTTCAAACTCAGCGTCGGTTTCACCTGGAAACCCTACAATGATGGATGTGCGAAACACAATGCCTGGAATTTTAGCTCTCAACTTTGAAACCAAATCAAAAAGCTTCACTCGAGTGAGTCGGCGATTCATGGATTTTAAGACTCTATCATTGGTGTGTTGCACAGGCATGTCGAGGTATTTGACGATCTTTTTTTCTCGAGCAACGATTTCCAGTAATTCGTCTGAAAACTGATCTGGATAAACGTAGTGCAGTCTGATCCAATCTAGGTTTTCGATTTTACAAAGTTCAGGAAGAAGGGTTTCTAATTTTTCTTTGTATTTCCACTCCATGCCATATTCTGTGAGATCTTGGGCAACTAAGTTGAGTTCACGTACTCCCCGATCAACCATTGCGCGTGATTCAGTCACAAGTGACGCTACAGTTCTGGAGCGGACATTTCCCCTGAGCTTTGGAATAATGCAAAACGCACAGCGACGATTGCATCCCTCAGCTATTTTTAGAAAAGCAGAAAAAGCAGCCCCAGTTTGGATTCTTGGATCTTTTTCTGTATGAATAAAAGCAGGCTGATCAATATAAGTGCGTTTAGGAAGTTTTGCCCCATGTTCTTGTGCATGGCTCTGTTCTTGTAAAAGCTCAGTAATGCGATGGTATTGTCCAGTACCAATAAAAAGATCCACTTCAGGCATTTCTTTTTCTAATTCTTTGGCATACCTCTGGGGTAAACATCCTGAGGCTACAAGAACTTTACATTTTCCAGTGTCTTTGAGTTCTGCCATTTCTAAAATCGTTTCGATGGATTCTTCTTTGGAGGCTTGGATAAATGAGCAGGTGTTTACAATGATTACTTCAGCTTTTTCTGCAGCATCTACAATTTTATAGCGATCTTTTTCCAAAAGCCCAAGCATGACTTGAGAGTCCACTAGGTTTTTTGGACATCCGAGGCTGACGAAATAGACAGATGATGGATTCAAAATTTACTCCCTGAAATTTCCAAATTGCATAGGTACTTTGAGAGAGTCTTGCTTTTCTTTTAGTAGTGCAATGGCTGATTGCAAATCATCTCTATTTTTCCCCGTGACACGAACCTGTTCGTCTTGGATCTGGGCTTGTACTTTCATTTTGCTGTCTTTGATTTCTGCAATAATGAGTTTTGCTTTTTCCTTAGAAATCCCAGCTTGTACTTTTACAACTTGTCTCACGCTCCCACCAAATGCAGATTCTTGTGTTTGATAATCTAATGCCAAGAGTGATATTCCACGTTTAATAAGCTTGTTTTGAAAGATATCGTTTAGGGCTTCAAGTTTGGCCTCTTCACTGCACCAGAGAGTGACAGTTTTTTCTTTTTTATCTAATTTTAGTTCAGACTTAATCCCTTTGAAATCATACCGTTGCGCAAGCTCTTTGGTCGCTTGGTTAATGGCATTATCCAACTCTTGCCAATCAATATCAGATGAAACGTCGAAAGTAGGCATGCCGGTATCCATACAAAAAAAGTCAGCTAAATGCAAGGGGGAAAGATTATCGACTATAGTCGATAATAAACTTGTATAATTATCGACTATAGTCGATAATATAGTTATGTTAGTTCGATCAAAAACCAAGGAAATATTAGACGAATGGAATGACTATTTTGCTCTTACTCTCAAAGAGATGCTTTCAAGAAAAGTATCGATCACACTTCCTAAAAAAAATGCATTGGGTTTGACAGGTGTCAGACGAAGTGGAAAAAGTTGGATGGCCATTGAGCTTGCCAGATCTTGTCCTCACGATACTCTCTATATGAATTTTGAAGACCCGATTTTTATTTCGGACTCAGATGTCATGAATCTCCAGGAACTGATTTCTGTCTATCAAGAGTTTCATAAAAAACTTCCAAAACAGGTCATCTATGATGAAATTCAAAATATTCCAGGATGGGAAAGATGGGTAAGAAAAGCAATTGATATGCATCAGTTTCGTCTGATCATTACAGGCTCGAATGCTAAACTCCTTAGCTCAGAATTTTCTACAGCGATTTCTGGACGTTGTATTGAAGAGAGAGTTTGGCCACTTTCCTACAATGAGTTTTTAACTTTTAAAAACGTAACGCCTAAAACAACAGATCAGCATCGGGGTCTCATCAGAGAATATCTAAAGTGGGGAGCATTTCCAGAGGTGGTTCTAGAGGAAACTGAACTTCAAAAAAAGAAACTTTTGCTTCAGTATGCAGAAGACTTGGTTAATCGGGATATTATTAATCGTTATGAAGTGAGAAATAAAAGAGCTTTGGATCAAATCCGAGTTTATTATGCAAAAAACGTCAGTAAGTTGCATAGCTATCAGGCTTTAAAAAATGCATTTCAAATCACAGCAGACTTAGCTGCCGAATACACATCTCATTTAGTAGATGCCTTCTATTGTTTCGAAGTCTTTCGTTATCACAAAAATATGAAAGTTCAGATACGCGATCCAAAAAAACTCTATTTGATCGATACTGGTATTCGAAACGTTTTAGCTCCTGACCAAGAAACAGATCTGGGGAAATTGTTAGAAAATATCGTATTTATTGAACTCAAAAGAAGGGGATTTCAAGTTTCTTATTTCAAAGGAGAAGCAGAATGTGATTTTGTTGTAACTCTTCACGGAGAGCCGGAAACGGTGATTCAGGTGACTTATTCGGATTTGTCTCAATCACAAGAGGAGCTTATCGACAGAGAAGTGGGCGGTCTTTTAGAGGCCATGACTACGCTTAAACTGACTCAGGGAATATTGATTAATTTATCGCGGCATGAAACTTTGAAAGTCAAAAATAAGGAAATCAAGTTTATCCCTATCCATGAGTGGCTGCTACAAGAGTGAACTAGATTAACTGAAGTGCGTTTACCTGTATTCTACTTCACCTGATCCGTATTTTTCGGTGTAATAAAAATAAATAGTGCATTTTCTAGCACTTTTCCCATCTGAATTTCAGAAAGCGAAATCTCAGTATGATTTCCACCCTCAAATTCTAAAACCACTTTCTTAATCCACTTTTGTTCCGTGTCCACTTCGATCTCGGCTTGAGAGACATTTCCGGAGGAACCTGGTTTTGGAAATATCTGAAAATGAGATTTGTCTTTCTTATTAATTTTCATTTCCTTTAAGGTGGAAAAAGAACCAGACAAGAGCGCATTGGCCAGTTTAGATTGGATCTGAGAGGATTTTTTCTTAATCACTTGTCCTCTTTCTCCCTCTTCGAACGGTGGGGTATAAAACCAGAAATGAACGCCATCACTGACAAAGAGATTGGGATCGGGTTTGAGAGTTTCCCAGCGGATTTTTCCAGGGTGCTTGAACATGAGGCGTCCTGAACTGATTTTGGTTTGTTTGAGGGCAGAGACAAAACTGGTTTGAGAAAAATTCGCAACTAATGTTCCAGCTTCTGCATAATTTTTTTCGACTTCTTGCAGTAAAAGTGGAAGTGGGGGT
>JAHFAB010000220.1 GCA_023250795.1 Bacteriovoracaceae bacterium | reverse complement strand
TTCATTCATTGCTTGGGTTTCTGTCTCTGGCGTGATTTTAGGCGTACTGGCTTTGGTCGTTGTCACCAGCGTGATCAATGGATTTGAAACGGAACTCACTCGAGTGATTACGGGGATGAACGGAGAAGTCATTCTCTATTCTAGGACTGAACCTGTCTCAAACGCTGAACAAGTGATGGACAAAATTAAGAAAGCGGCTCCTGAGACAAAGGACATCACGGCTTCTCTTGTGACTGAGTTGATGATTGCTGGTCCAAAGGGTGTGGCAGGGAGTGTTTTAGATGGAGTGGATCCTGAGACAGTGGGGTCAGTCACAGCAGTGACTGAAAGAATCATCTCCGGTCGCTTACCCTTAGGAGAGGGAGAAGTCGCTTTGGCTTCTGTGCTTGCGGAAAAAACCGGAGCTCAAGTCGATTCTGAGATCAAACTGATTTTTCCGGGGCTAGAAGGCTTTGGAAATCCACGTGTGGTCAAAATGAAGGTCGTGGGTTTGGTCCGAATGGGGATGTATGAGTACGATTCAAAATACATGTTTGCGACTTTAGGCACTGTTCAAACGCTTTTAGATCAACCCGGAAAAGTGACCGCTTTTAAGCTGAGATTGCTCCCTGGATCTGACACTCGAGCTGTTTCGGACCGACTCTCTGAGAGCTTTGGATTTCCTTTTCGAGCCAAAGATTGGGCGCAACTCAATAAAAATCTATTTTACGCGATCCGTTTAGAAAAAGCAGTCATTGCAATTATTATGACTGTGATTATCATCGTAGCTGCGTTTAACGTGGTGAGCACTTTGATGATGATGATCCATGATAAGACGAAAGAGATTGCGATTTTGAAAGCCATGGGATTTCGTTCCCTCCAGAGTTTTCAGCTTTTTTGTTTCATAGGGATGGGGATTGGGATTGTAGGGACCTCTCTGGGATTATTATTAGGGATCGGTGTGAATTGGCTTTTGGCCAAGACACATTGGATTGTTTTGCCAGCCGATGTTTATTCGATTGGGTTTTTACCTGTGATTGAACGGTGGACTGAAATAGGAATGATTGTAGGGCTTGCACTCATGATCACTTTTGTTGCAACTCTTTACCCTGCTTACAAAGTGGCAACACAAACGCCTCTCGAAGGGCTGAGATATGAATGAGCATCACACGTTAAACATAAAGCATGTCGCTCCCTTGCTGAGGGCTGAAGGGATTCGAAAGTCGTTTTACAAAGGAAGAACTGAGATTCCTGTTTTGCGGGGCGTTCATCTGACTATTCAGTCAGGTGAGATGCTCGCTGTGACGGGGTCTTCGGGAGTGGGAAAGAGTACCTTGCTGCATATTTTAGGGGCCTTGGAGCCTCCCACATCCGGAAAGATTTTTTTTGGGCAGCCCGAGCAGGATATTTCAAAATTTTCAGAAAAGGCTTTGGCCTTTTTTAGAAATCGGGCCATTGGTTTTGTTTTTCAGTTTCATTATTTATTGCCGGAGTTTACAGCCTTAGAAAATGTCATGATGCCCGCCCTGATTGCAGGTCATGCAAAAGCTCCAGCGATGCAACAGGCCCAGGATCTTCTCAAGTTTGTGGGATTGGGGCATCGGTTGGAACACCGCCCCGCAGAATTATCAGGAGGTGAGCAGCAGAGAGTTGCCATAGCGAGAGCGGTTATTTTGCGTCCCAAATTACTTTTAGCGGATGAGTTGACGGGCAATTTAGATTCCCAAAATAGTGCTCTAGTGATAGATCTCCTGGTCAAATTGAACCAGTCCACTGGGGTCTCTATTCTTCTAGTGACTCATGATCTGAATTTAGCTGGAAAGATGCAACGCGTATTAATGATGAGAGATGGCTTATTTGTGAATTGACTTCAACACTCAACCCACCTAGAGATAATCTGTGACGTCTAAACTTTTTACAATGATTTTGGGAGTTTGCTTGGGGGCTTTTTGCGGGTGGGGTGAGAAACCAGCCTTTGCAGAGAAGATCAGCTTAGAAAAACCAGCTGCTCTTCAATTACTCAATCACAACGTTAGTAAAATCGAAATCCAGGGCCAAGCAAAGGGCACCCAAAGAATTGAAAAGGCTGCCGTGCAAGCGAAGCTCACTTCCCAGGTGGGTAAACCTCTTTTGATGGAAAACATCCGTACCGATCTACAAGCTATTTTCGCTATGGGTTATTTTGACGATATCGAAGCACTAGGGGAGTGGGTGGGTGGGCAAGTCGAGCTCACTTTTATTCTGAGAGAAAGGCCTGTGATTTCTAAAATAGAATTCGAAGGCAACGAGAGGATTACAACGAGCGATTTACAAGAGGTGATCAAGATCAAGGAGTGGTCTCTTCTCGATGTCAATAAGGTCAAAGAGGATATTGCACTGATTCAGAAACATTATGAAGACAAGGGATTTTATCTCACGAAAGTGTCGTTTGAAGTGAAGCCTGTGAAAGAGGGCGAGGTCGAGCTCACTTATAAAATCAATGACTATGATAAAGTGCAAATTAAGAAAATTACATTTTTGAATAATAAACAGTTTGGAGATGAACAGCTCAAGGCTGTTTTAGCAGAGACGCGCGAGGGCAGCATGTTCTCGTTCATGTCCGGCTCTGGAAACTTCAAAGAGTCATCGTTCAAAATGGATTTGCAACGCTTGACTTATTGGTACTTGGAACATGGATTTGTAAAGTTCCACTACGAAAACCCTGTGATCACGGTGAGTGATGATAAGAAGTGGCTCTATATTTCGATTTATGTAGACGAGGGAGAGGCTTACAAGATTGGGCAGGTGGATTTTAGTGGTGAGCTTTTATTTTCCAAAGAAGAGCTGCAGTCGGAGCTCACTTTGGTCCCTGGAGATGGATTTGTTTTTTCAAAACGGAACTTGGACATTCAAAAGCTATCTGAGAGGTATCAGGATTTGGGATATGCGTTTGTCAATGTGATTCCTAAAATGAACATTCACGATGACACCAAAAATATTGATATCGATTATGCCTTTGAAAAGGGGAGTCTCGTTCATTTTGGTGAGATCATTATTTTAGGCAATAGTAAAACCTATGACAAAGTCATCCGTCGAGAGCTTAAAGTCTTCGAAGGTGAACTTTACAATGGCACTCGGCTTAGGGAGTCCCGTGAGAACGTGGAACGTCTCGGGTACTTTGCTCCAGGCGAGATTATTTTCAATACGGTTTCTCCTAAGGGACGTCCAGATGTTCTTAATTTAGAAATTACAATCAAGGAGCGTTCTACTGGAACGATTACGCTCGGAGCGGGTTATAGCAGTGGGAATGGGCTCTTTTTTTCGACTCAGATTTCGGAGATCAATTTGTTTGGGCGTGGGCAGACTCTGAGTTTGGCCGCACAGTTGATGAAAGAGAGTTTACAGAAAAGTGTAAACGTTGGTTTTACGGATCCCTATGCCTTTGATACAAAGTGGTCGATGGGAGGGGATATGTATTATATAACATCCTTGATTCCCAATAAGTGGGTCACTCGAAGATTGGGTTTTGATGTCCGCTTGGGCTATCCGATCCAAGAGTTTACCAGTGCTTTTATTACGTATAAACACGAAGGTACAAAAGATGAACAAGTAATCCACGGGGATGATCCCTTCGTTCAACAGCAAGTAAAAGAGGACGAGGGAGTGCTCTCCAGTATCGTTTGGAGTGTTGTTCGAGATAAGAGAAACAATCGTTTTGAGACCACTGCTGGAAATTATCAAAGTCTCTCTCTTGAGACGGCTGGTATTGGTGGGGACAAACGTTTTATCAAATGGATTATAAACAATCGCTTTTACACTCGAGTAATCGGGGATCTCGTCTTTAAAAATAACTTGGAATATGGACAAATCTACCAAGTGGCTGGCTCTCCAGTGCCTCCCTCTGAGCGGTTTTACATGGGCGGTCCAGCCAACCTCAAAGGATATGAGCAGGCTTCTGTGGGTCCGAGGCAAGATGGAGGTGCCAGTGGGGTGAGTCAACCTAAAGGGGGACAAGTAGAAATGCTTGCCAACTTTGAGTTCGAATACCCTATTTTTAAAGAAGCGGGGTTGAAAGGCGTTTTATTCTTTGACGCTGGAAATGTGTTCGATCATTTTCCAAAGGGTGATGAGTTCTTAATTCGTACCGACGCTGGGCTTGGGATTCGTTGGTTTTCCCCGATTGGCCCGTTGCGATTCGAATGGGGCTTTCCGTTTAAACGCCGCCCGGATGATGAAGAGTATAAGTTCCAGTTTATGATAGGCACGCCGTTTTAGTCCAACGCCCCCTTTTTTACTTAAAAACAAGTCACTTTCAAATCTGCTCATGAGGTGTCGGCACGGCATCCTGCCTTGGGACCCTCACGCTCCTCCATGAGCTATGGACATCCTTGTCCTCCCAACGCCTCACTCATGAGCAGATTTGAAAGTGACTTGTTTTTAAGTAAAAACGCAGGGGTGGGGGCTCTAGGCGTGAAAATTCTTTACACAAAGGTGTAAC